>JAESSK010000180.1 GCA_016764155.1 Rhizobiaceae bacterium | reverse complement strand
AATCTTCGGCAGCAACCGAGCGGTTTCCATCTGGCCCTTGAATATTGAATGTCACACCCAGAGCCAAAGCGCAGGCTGGTAACTCGGCGGCAGGATCAGCATTGCACAAAGACCCGCCAAATGTTCCGCGATTACGGATAGCGCCATGGGCAATATTCGGCATCGCCATGGTAATCAGCGGCGCATATTCAGCAATTTCTGAAGATTTCATCACTTCCGCATGGCGGCACATCGCGCCAATACGCAAACCACCGTCCTTAACGGTAATCCCGCGCATTTCGCTAATATTCGAAACATCAACCAGCACTTCAGGCAAAGCAAGACGCATGTTCATCGCTGGGATAAGGCTCTGCCCACCCGCAAGAATACGCGCATCATCGCCATGTTCCTGTAGAACAGCGATCGCATCATTGAGGGTGTCAACGCGAACATATTCAAATGGATTTGGTTTCAAGCTGGCCTCCCTTCCTGCTTCAAAATAAACGATATTCAGACAATGTTATTTATCATCTGATAAGTTACGTATATACCACTTGCTAAATGCCCGGTCAATTGGCATCTAAATGAAATGAGCAAATCAATGCCCTCAACGACACAACCCGCCTCCGCCAAACGCAAACGCCTCAACCCCGCCGAGCGCGAGGCGATGATCGTAAAAGAAGCCATTCGCTTCTTTGCAGAAATTGGATTTGAAGGAAAAACCCGAGAGCTTGCCAGCCGGATCGGCATTACCCAGCCCCTGCTCTATCGCTATTTCCCAAGCAAAGAGAGCCTGATCGAACGCGTCTATCAAGAAATCTACATGCAGCGTTGGAACCCGGACTGGGATACCCTCATCCCCGACAGAAGCCGCCCATTGGTAGAACGCCTGATCGAATTTTATCAGGCCTATTCCCACGCAGTTTATGATTATGAGTGGGTACGGATATTCCTGTTCTCCGGCCTGAAAAGCGGAGAACTGAATGACCGTTACCTGTCTCTAATCCGCGACAAAGTATTACGGCCCGTATGCGAAGAACTGCGCCACATGAATAAACTACCCTCAACCGATTCCATCGAAATCAAAGAGGAGGAGCTGGAATTGGCATGGGGTCTGCACGGCATGTTCTTCTATAGGGCCGTACGCCATTTTGCCTATAATATGCCAATCGTTGCAAACACAGATCAAGCGATCACCAATGACGTGCGCCTGTTTCTGGCCGGAGCGCCCGCTGTGCACAAGGACATTGTGGAGCGAGCCCGATAAATCCAACCACAGCCTATTGATTTCAATCAATAAGGATAGTCGATTATCTGGTTAGTGTAAGGCGTAACGAACTCCCACAAATGGTGAGCCGCATGTCTTATAAAACGATACTCGTATGCCTAAGCACTGAAGAAGCAGCCAAACAGATATTGCCAATTGCCTGCAATATAGCGCGCCAGTTCGGAGCCCATCTGATCGGTATTCATACCCTGCCTTCAATCATGGTCTATCCGGGCATCGCCATGCATCTAAGTGCATCGCTGTTTCGCGATTTCACTGACGACATGAAAAAGCAGAATGCCAATATCGAGGCACTCTTTGAAAAACATGTGGCCAACGAAACCTTCGTCAGCGAGTGGCGTTCTCTGCCCGCAAGAGACGCCAATGCCAGCATGCAACTGACCCGCAGCGCCTTCCGTTCCGATCTGGTGATTGTCGCCAAAGCCGATAGCACTTCCGAACGCTACGACCAGTCCGGTCTGCAAGAAAATTTGATTATGAACAGCGGCCGCCCGGTTCTGGTGATCCCGGAAGACTATGGCGACAAGCCTATCGGCAACGAAATCCTGTTATCATGGAACGCCACCAGACAATCCTCCTCCGCTGCACACCAAGCCTTACCATTCCTCAAAGAGGCCAAGCAGGTGAACATTCTAACCGTGACCCAGCCGCATAGAGCCTCAGCCGCGCTCGATACGGAAGGCCATGAACTCTCCGCCAGTCTCGCCCATCACGGCATGAAGCCGGTCGTGCTCCATGTGGAACAAACAAAANATTCAATTGGTNAGGAAATTGACTATCAGGCGNAAATCAGCGGTTCCGATCTGATCGTCATGGGCGCTTACGGCCATTCCCGGCTGCACGATTTGTTTTTTGGCGATGCCACACGTCACATGTTGAATGAAGCAACCGTCCCTGTGCTGTTTTCAGGTTAAATTAGATAGGTAGGAACTCCCACAATGAATTCTGAACCAGATACTNCNGAACCTCATNTGCGCCGAGCCATCGGTCTGCCGCTGCTGGTGCTTTACGGCCTGGGCATCACCATTGGTGCGGGCATCTATGTCCTGATNGGCACAGCGGCAGAAAAGGCCGGAGACTTCGCACCCAGTTCTTTCCTGTTGGCAGCCTTCGTCATGGCGTTCAGCGCCGCCAGCTTTGCTGAATTTTGCGGGCGTATTCCCCAAAGCGCTGGCGAAGCCGTCTACGTGGATGCAGCCTTTAGCCAAAACTGGCTAACACTGGCAACTGGCCTGTTCATCGTATTTTCAGCGATCATTGCAGGCGCGGCCATCAGCATTGGTTGCGCTGGATATGTGGCGACCATCGTGCCCCTGCCTCAGCCAGTGATTGTTGCAGTCATCATCATTCTCATGGGACTGCTTGCCGCCCGTGGCATCAAGGAATCGGTGATGTTTGCAGGCGTATTGACCGTCATCGAGATCCTCGGACTGGTGGTCATCATCGTGGCCGGTTATTTCCATGCGCCGGATATGTTCAGCAAACTCCCAAGCGCCATTCCCTCACTGAGTGACAGCGCCGCTCTGACTGGCGTATTCGCCGCCAGCCTGATCGCCTTCTTTGCCTTTATCGGNTTTGATGATGTGGTCAATCTGGTGGAAGAAACCCACAACCCCAAACACACCATGCCATGGGCCATTGTGATTTCNCTNGTNGCCGTCACGGTGATTTATTTTCTGGTGGTGTTCGTCGCGGTCCAAACAGTTCCCTCGGACGAACTGGCAAGATCCAGCGCCCCAATCGGGTTATTATTCGAACGCCTCACCGGCATCTCGCCCCTCGGCATCACGCTGATCGCCATCGTCGCCACATTAAACGGCGTCGTGATCGAGATCGTNATGGCCTCAAGAGTAATTTACGGCCTTGGCAAAAAAGGTCATCTGCCNGGNCGATTATCTAAGGTAAACCCCAAAACCCAAACCCCGTTAAATGCCACCATTTTGATCACCATCATCATGCTGGCAAGCGGACTGTTGGTGCCGCTTGATTTTCTGGTCACCACAACTTCGCAAATCATTCTGGCTGTATTTGCACTGGTCAATTTNGCACTGGTCGTCGTTAAACTACGCGGCGACCCTGTTCCTGAAGGCATNTTCACNGTGCCGATTATCATGCNNATCATCGGCGTCATCACCTGCGCATTCATGTTGCTTGGCCCATTGTTCATCGGCTGATTATTAAGTTTCAAAGGACCCAGAATGAACTTTNCCGCCCTCCTCCCTCCGCTGTTTACAACCAATATTTTGATATTGGTACTGACAACCGTGTCGGTGTAGAACTCTGGAAACGGTAGTTTATATCGCTGGTATCTTAATCCGACGCACGCCACGTCTGTTTGGAGCAGGCATTGATTCCGTGCTGGTATTGATCATTTATCTAGCGAGCCTGTTTGCCGCATGCATGTTAAGCTTACAGCTATGNATCAAGTACATTCAGAAAATATCAAAGGTTACAGCAATCCGTTTACCGGATTAATACGTCAATTACGCTGGTCCTATCTACCGCCGCTAATGGTCTATCTCGCCGCCGGGATNTCCGGATTAACAGCAATCGTCGGCACGTTTTTCGTCAAAGACTATCTGGGCCTATCGGCAACCTTCCTTGCCGGCCTTGCATTTTGGGCAGGCATTCCGTGGGCTCTAAAAATGCCGCTCGGCCATCTAGTGGATTTGATCTGGCGCTGGAAAGCCGTGTTGGTCTATATCGGCGCAAGTCTCATCACTTGCTCGATCCTGATCATGTACTGCCTGATCGCATACACAGATCAAATGACCGCCTATATGGGCGTCGAGGCATGGTTTGTAACCAGCGCGCTTCTGGCCCCCATCGGCTATGTGGTGCAGGACGTGGTGGCCGATG
>JAESSK010000179.1 GCA_016764155.1 Rhizobiaceae bacterium | reverse complement strand
ATCCTATGTGGATAGCTGGCGTACCCGCAACGACTAATAAATCAGAAAGCCCGGGCAAACGTCCGGGCTTTCGCTTTTAAAGAACCATCATTTGCCCTTGCGGCGATGATTTGGGTGCAGAGACTTGCCCAGTATATGGGAGCTCTGACCGATAACATCGGCACTTGATCCAACGATCAGCGGATCAGGGCCTTCGATGACATCATAATTTTTATCCGGATAAGGAAGGCTTGCCAGAAAGTGCTGCATGCAGCCTAAACGGGCGCGCTTTTTATCGTCTGATTTTACGATTGTCCAAGGGGCATCGGCGGTATCTGTATAGAAGAACATGGCCTCTTTGGCCTCGGTATAATCATCCCATTTATCCAGTGATGCCCGATCGATGGGGGATAGTTTCCATTGCTTGAGCGGATCTATTTCGCGCGATTTAAAGCGTTTGCGTTGCTCTTCGCGTGTGACCGAGAACCAGTATTTGAACAGACGCACACCGCTGCGTGTGATCATTCGCTCATATTCCGGGCAGGAACGCATGAACTCCAGATATTCATTAGGAGTGCAGAAATTCATCACCCGCTCAACGCCTGCGCGNTTNTACCAGGANCGNTCAAAAAAGACCATTTCTCCGGCAACAGGCAAATGGGAAATGTAGCGCTGGAAGAACCATTGGCTGCGCTCACGCTCCGTTGGTTTTTCAAGNGCNACAACCCGTGCACTGCGTGGATTTAGATGTTCATTGAAACGCTTGATTGTGCCCCCTTTGCCGGCTGCATCACGCCCTTCAAAAATCAGGACAATCTTTTCTCCCGAAGTNTTGACCCACTCTTGTGCCTTCAACAACTCGACCTGCAATTTTTCCTTCGAGGCCTCATAATTGTTGCGGGAAAGTTTACGTTTATAGGGATATTCGCCGCTTTCAAATGCCCTGCGTATTGCCTCAGGGCTCCGTCGCAAATTTCGAATTCGTTTNTCCGGNTTTTTCTTACCGNGTTTAACNGCNCCGTTNATGGGCGTTATATTGCTGTTATCAATGCATACTTCGCCATNCTCNTGTGCCATGCAGACCCNACCCTTGAGGAAATTNTGAAAGCATCAGTATAGCAAGATTTACCTGCGCCANATTGATTNNAGTCAATCAAAAATATACCNAAACANNGCTTNCACACACGNNTTTAGCNGGTTTTAGACATTCTTAACCCTCGAATGNTAAATTCACTACATGCAATACTTACATTTTCGCGGTGTGTCCGGGAGTGGTCGTGAAATATGGAGGTTTGATTGTCGTTGCAAGTTTNTCTTAAATTTTTATTCTCAGCACTGCTACTTGGCCTAATCGCCGGGCCGAGCGCGGCTGCGAATTTGGATGAATTGAAAAAGTACCGCAGACCGCTAACCATTCCCTATAATGGCGTTACCCCCTATTCAATCCAACTTGCCACTCTTGGAAAGATGCTATTTTACGACCCGCGCATGTCGGGTGCCAAGAATATGAGCTGTGCAAGTTGTCATAATCCTTCCTTTGGTTATGAATCGCCGGTTAATCTGGTCGTCGGTGCAGCCAACACGCCATTGACCCGCCACGTGCCCACATTATTGAACATTGCCTGGGTCTCCCCACACTTTTGGGATGGGCGGGCAATAACTCTTGAAGAGCAGTCGATAGAACCGATCACCTCCCCGACCGAGATGAACGGCAACTTTCAAACCATCATTTCCGAGTTTGTATTGATCCCCGATTATGTAAAATGGTTTGATATTGTGTTTCCGGAAGACGGGATTACCCGGGACAATATTCTAATCGCCCTTGCGACGTTTCAACGGACCATTGTATCTGGATGGTCGCCTTTTGATCGTTGGGTCGATGGCAATGAACATGCAATTTCTCTGGGTGCCAAACGCGGATTTGAACTGTTTACCGGAAAAGCCGGTTGTTCGAACTGCCATTCCGGCTGGAATTTTACCGATAACAAATTTCATGACATCGGCCTGAACTCGACGGATATCGGTCGGGCAAAATATGAGCCGAACAATCTGAAGGCCCTTTATGCATTCAAAACACCCGGCCTTCGAAATACAATCTTTCGTGCACCCTATATGCACAATGGATCGCTCCCCACACTTCTACGGGTGATTACCCATTATGAGGTTGGAGGCATTCGGCGAACGTCACGATCCAGAAAGATGGACCAATTTTCACTGACAGAGGGNGAACGCCACGATCTGGTTTCCTTCATCAAAACTTTAACGGCTGAAGAACAAGAAGCTTCTTTGCCAATTCTTCCGAATTAAAAACATGTCAATTTCCACAGCCTCCCTCAGGTTTCAGATTTTGATCCCGCTATTCTTCGTGATTATCGCAGGCGTCGGCGTAACGATGTTAACTGCCAGTCTGGCGTCGAACGGTCAGCGCGAACTCTCTGAGATTGTGGATCACGCCCTCAATGCGCGTACGGAATCAAATACCCTATCAATCGAGATTGATGTGCTTGAAAAGGAGGTGGGCCGATTTTTGGATATGACCACGTTCATTCCAACTGAAACCATTAGCTGGCGTTTTCATACGCAAGATATCACCATTTCAAAAACCCTTAACCGCCTCTCTGAAAATTTGCTTTCCAAGGAAATTAGCCAAGAAGTGGAAAAATTGGATGCCGCCTATAAGACTTGGCGTGAAAGCATAAAGGTGGCGTTGGGGATATTGCCGGCCAAATCCATTCCGACAAGGGAGTTTCTATCGCGTGAACATGATGCTGTAGCGTTGATAACCAAGCGCGTGAATTCACTGGTGACCCTGACGGCTCAATCCAGAACCGAAGAAGCAACCCGGAACTTGGATAANATCATCAAATCGGAATTGGCAATATTTGCTGTCGGTGGCGTTATAGGCATGTTTGCCTGCTGGTTTGTTGCACGGCGTATTGCCAATCCAATCTTGGGCATCACGTCCATCATGAACGTGCTGGCGGACGGGGTNACAAATATCCAATTGCCAGAACGAAACTTTGCTTCCGAAATCAACAGCATGGTCGATGCGCTGGAGGTCTTTCGGCGAAACGCCATCGAACTTGCTGATGCCCACAAAGAAACCGAGACCGCGCGCAGCATTGCCCATTCCATGTCTCGCCAGGACCCCCTGACCAATGGCCCCAATCGCAGGGTTTTCACAGAGCATATCGGGAAACTGACCGAGATTGATGCGGATGCACCACAAAACACCGGGCCAAACAGATTTGCCGTATTGCTGATTGATCTTGATCGCTTCAAGCCGATCAATGATATTTACGGCCACGCGGCAGGTGATTATGTCATATGCCAGGTTGCCGAGCGATTGCAGGCGGCTATCCAGTCNCACGGCGTGGTTGCCAGACTGGGAGGCGACGAGTTCGGTATCGTATTTTCCAACGACCAGATATTTGATATCCGCAAGAACGCTGAAGAACTGGCAGGCCAGATTGTGCGTTTGATTGAGAGCCCTATTCACTCGGATGTGGTTCATGCGGAAATNAGCGCCAGTATCGGCATTGCAATCTATCCNGATCACGGCAGCAATGCACAGTCCCTGCTAAGGGCTGCTGATCTGGCAATGTATCATGTCAAACANAATGGCCGTGCCTCCCACAGCGTATTTAACCCCGATCTCGATGCAAAAATGCGGGCTACCGCGCAACTTGAAAGCGATGCCCGGGATGCTGTGCGCCATAATGAATTCGTGCCTCACTTCCAGCCGGTTATCAATCTTTCNGANAATTCCATTTACGGATTTGAGGTATTGGCGCGCTGGCAACACCCGAAACAGGGAACCGTGCCGCCGGATCGTTTCATACCCATTATGGAACAGTTTGATCTGATGAATGATTTCACTGCTAATATTCTGCGTCAGGCCTGTGAAGTGGCACGCTATTGGCCACAAAATACAAAACTGGCGGTGAATATTTCTGCTGGTGAGGTTTGCGATCCTTCTACGCCGATGCGGNTGATGTCNATTCTTAGTGAGTGNGACTTCTTGCCAACCCGCCTGGAAATTGAAATTACNGAGACTGCACTGGTTAAGAATTTTGACGTTGCGAAAGAAGTGATCTCCGCTTTACGTCAGGCTGGTATCCGGGTTTTGCTGGATGATTTTGGCACTGGTTATTCGAGCCTCGGCTATCTGAAAGAGTTGACGGTTGATTGTCTTAAAATCGACCGCTCGTTTATTATGAGCATGGACCAGAANCGGGAGAGCAANAACATCGTGCTTTCNATGCTGTCNCTTGCCCAGAGCCTCGGGCTTGATACNGTTGCTGAGGGTGTGGAAAGTGCCGAAATTCATGAAGAAATCCGTCAGGGTAACGCAACNTTTGGACAAGGCTATTTCTACGGAAAAGCAATTTCNGCGGATGAGACTTCCGAGCTTTTGGAAACCCATTTCGGCAANTTGGTAAAAGCCAGCTAGCTCCCTGAAGAACTGGTTCTGCCCACAAGGTCAAAATTGTGGGTTGAACTCTTCCATCGCAAGACAGAACCAGCATCGCTCAGAATTACAACCAACTCGCTTCGACGAACGCCTCGGTTAATCTTCCAATGCGAATTGCCCGGCTGACATTTGTGGGCTTGGGATTTTTTTGCCACCCGGATATTCTGTGAATACTGGGTTTTCAGAAAAGAGATAGGTAACATAAAAATGTTACTGTTAATTTTACCTGCAATATCGCCCTAGTTCTCTGATTCAACTAGTCAAATACATTGGGNATTTTGTACATTTAGTCAGTCAATATTTTGACTAAACTTCCCAACCAAAATTCACCTTGCCAATTCGCCCCAGTTTCCTGCATTGATGNCTGCTAGAACAACTTCCCGATCCCGCTCATNTNTAANTTTTTCAGCCATGGNCAAANCNTGTTTTCTTTTANTAAAAAGAAGATCGTGGCTTNGTGAAGTTATGCGGTGCGTTAAAGCGCTGCGACAAGGCGCTCCATCGCCGTTTCCAAAGTGGCCGGTTCCTGCGCGAAACAAATCCTCAAAAAGCTCTCATTNCCNTCACCGAAAGCCGANCCCGGNGCCATGCCGACCTTGGCGGTNTGCATNAGATTTTTGGCAAATTCGAGNCTGTCGGTCATGCCGTCAATCTCGATGAAAGCATAGAAGGCACCTTCCGGNTTGATCATCTTGATGCGGTTGCTATTGGCGGTGGCATTCACAATGATGTCGCGCCCGTTGCGGCAGCGATCNACCATTGTNTTGATGAAATCTTCGCCCTGATCCAGCGCCGCNACNCCGCCATATTGGGTGAATACCGGTGCGCCNGTATTGTTGATCCCGGCCAGCATTAATAATTGCTCGTTCATATATTCCGGCGCNATCATATAGCCAAGCCGCCATCCGGTCATGGCNTAGGCTTTGGAAAAACCATTGATGATGAAAACCANATCATCAGGCTCGGTAATATTCAAAAAGCTNGGNGCGGCCGTNCCATCGTAAACNAGGCGGTTATAAACTTCATCAGAGATGATCGCGATGTTATGCTTGCGGCCAAATTCAAGAATAGCGCGCTGCTCGTCTACCGTTGCAATCCATCCGGTGGGATTGCCCGGCGAATTGAGAAAGATNGCCTTGGTNCGCGCGTCACAGGCATCGAACATACGGTCGAGGTCCAGATNCCAATCGTTNTCGCGAGGCTCNAGACGGATNAGCCGAGGCTCTCCACCGAGCATTTTTGTTGCCTGAGCCACATTGGGCCAGATTGGAGAAACGCAGACCACATTATCCCCGTTATTGACCACACATTCCAGCGCGATGACCANNGANANCATGGTNGAACCNGGCATGGTGATGCGGGCATCNTTGATNTCCACACCCTGAATACGCTTGATATAATTGACAATNGAAGCGCGGATTTCNGGCACGCCGCGNGCATANGAATAAAACGTCTTNTTATCATCCAGCGCCTNCTTGCAAGCATCCTTGATAAATTCCGGNGTGTTCAGATCNCTCTCGCCAAACCACAGTGGAATAACGTCTTCCTGNCCAAGNCCAATGCGGGCAATTTCATAAATGTCATGNGGTTTCATAGACATAATTTGATCGCGAAGGGGCGACGTTTCTGGCTGACCTAGCATTTGGAAATTCCTTGGGCGGGGGAAGGTTTTGTGTCTTTTATTCCCAATAACCTTCAAGGATATTTTGTGCCGCTTCAAGCAAAATATGCAGGGCCGGTGTTCTAGAACAACTGAAATTCACCGGAAGCCAAGAATCGCTCATAGGCTTTGATGCTTTCAAGCATGTTTGGCATCATATCTTCGGGAAGATGGTCAATCNGGAACCATTCTACGTCGAGGCTTTCATCATCTGCTATTTTCGCAGTACCTTCAAAATGACGGCTGAAAAAATCAAGTACAAAATGCTGCGTCTGGTCACCGTTGGGATAGGTGATTGTCTCAAGCGATGGGGAAGAGCCGAACCCAAATGGCTTGGCATTAAGCACCCGAAGGCTGGTTTCTTCTTCGACCTCTCGGATGATGATGCTCAAAATATCTTCGCCCGGTTCGGCCATGCCACCGGGTAGGCCCCAGACTTTAAAATCGCTTCGCTTTTGCAGCAGAATTCGTTGTTGGTCGTCCTGAATAACAATGCGCGCTCCGGGCACAAGCAGGAGGCGATCTCCGATAATTTTTCGGAGTTGGCCCACATAGCTTGAAGCGAAGTCGCTCATGATTGTTACTCCTATTCGAAATTACAACTCACNGTTCCAAANGGTCCGAAATCTGCAAAGATTTTATCGCCGTGTCGNGCTTCNATTGGGCGGATGAAAGAGCCNGANAAAACGGTTTGGCCAGCGGAAATCATATCGCNATANTGCGCCAATCGNTTGGCTAGCCATGCAATGCCTTTGGCCGGTTCGTTCAAAACGCCAGCGCCGAGGCCGGTTTCTTCTACCTCATCATTGCGAGAAACGATGGCACCTATCCAGCGTAAATCAAGCTCGGTCGGAGCCACNGGCTTGCCGCCCAGAACGATGCCTGCNTTGGCNGCATTATCCGATATTGTATCAACAATGGTGCGGATTTTTCCGGTTTCNGGATCAAGNCGCATGATGCGTGTNTCGAGAATTTCNAGCGANGGCCGCACNTGGTCNGTTGCTTCAATNACATCTTCGACGGTGACATTTGGNCCTTTNAGATCGGACTTCATNATGAAGGCGATTTCCGCTTCGATGCGCGTTTGGATGAANCGGTCTTTGGGAATGGTCGCGCCATCNTCAAAAAACATATCTTCAAACANCACNCCGGAATCCGGAATATCNATATTAAGTGCTGCCTGCATTGCCTTGGAAGTCAGACCGATTTTCCAGCCNTTNATAGTATTGCCAGACGCCAGCTTTTTTTGCACCAAGGCCTTTTGCACTTCATAGGCGTCGTCCATGACCATGTCAGGAAATTGCAGGGTCAAAAGACGTATTTGTTTGCGGCTTTGTTCGGCCTCGTATAATTGCCCGGCTGCATCGCTGACTTGTTCAGGCGTTATCATTTGAGCGCTACTTCGTCGGCGACTTCATTGCGCAAAATCCCGATGCCTTCTGCTTCAATTTCAACCACATCACCGGGTTTCAGCCAGATCGGCGGATCAAACCTTGCGCCTGCTCCGGTAGGCGTTCCGGCAACAATCACATCACCCGGCTTAAGGGCTGTAAATGTCGAGATATAATTGATCAGTTTGCGGAAGGTGAAGATCATCCGGCTGGTGCGATCCTGTTGGCGCACTTCGCCATTCACTCTGGTTTCAAGGCGAATATCTGCAATCTGACTTTCGTCTTCATAAGGAATAATCCACGGTCCCATGGCACCGGAACTCTCAAAATTCTTGCCTTGGGTCACGTTGAATTTTGCATGGCGCACCCAGTCGCGAAGGGTGCCTTCATTGCAAAGGGTCAAAGCCGCGATGTGATCGAGCGCATCATCTTCGCTGATATGTCGCCCTGCTTTGCCAATGATCATCACCACTTCGCCTTCGTAATCCAGGCGCTCGGAAACGAACGGACGGATTAGATTTTGCTCGTGGCCGACAAAGGAACCGGGAAAGCGAATGAACAAGGATGGGTTAGGCGGAGCCTCTTGACCATCCTTATATTCGGCATTGCGATCGGGAAAGTTGACCCCGACGCAAATGATTTTTTCAGGCGCCGGAATTGGAATTTCAAAAGCGATATCTGCAAGAGAAAAATCCGTTGGAAGGCTCTCGCCTTTTTCAACGAGCGTGCCTAATGCATCTGCCGCGATGACTTCGCGCAGGGTTGGCCATTGGTCAGCAAAATGGGCTGACAGGTCAACGATACCATCTTCTTTTACCAATCCATATCTGGAGATTCCCTCGTGGGAGAACGTGGCGAGGCGTGGGCGGGAAGTCATATGCGGCTCCTGATTATGGTGCGATGATTGGTTGAGCTTTTAGAAGGGGTTCCTGCAATTCCACATTCGGGAGTATGCTTCCTTCTTCAAACCATGACCGCGGTGCCGGCATGCCCCAAAGGGTCTGGCGCTGCGGATCTTTCAAATCCCATTTGATCGGCTTTTGATCGGGATCGACGGTTTGATAATCTGAAGAATAAATCTCGATACGGTGCCCGTCAGGGTCGCGGATATAGAGGAAGAAGGCATTGGAAATCCCGTGCCGTCCCGGTCCCCTTTCGATGTTATCCAGATAGCCAGTGGTGGCCATCAAATCGAGCAGGTCGATGATGTGCAGCGGGTTGGCTGTCCAAAACGCCGTGTGATGCAAGCGCGGTCCAAGACCATTGGTGAAAGCCATATCGTGGATATTGCCCTTGCGGTGCATCCAAACGGCCCACATTAATTTTGTCTCGGCATCCTCGGTATATTCGGTGGTACGAAAACCAATGTCATTATAGAACGCAGCCGAACCATCCACATCAGGTGTGAAGCAATTGAAGTGATCAATGCGGAGCGGTTTTACGCCGTGATAGAGTTTATATTGTTGATGGATCGGCTCCAGCAATTCCATCTTGCAATAAAATTCAATCGGGATGCCAAACGGATCACTGGTCAAAAGCGTGCGGCCCTGATGGGCCCGTTCGACCCATTCTGTACGCAGGCCTCTGCGTTCGAAATAATCTTTGGCCTTATCCAAATCTTCCTCGGAATAGACTTTGAAACCAAGTACATTGGCGACGGCCAGATCACCCTTTTTAAGGATGATGCAATGGTGACCACGCTCTTCCAACGCACGCAGATATATTTCCTTGTCGTCTTCATAAGTGATCTGCAGGCCCAGCATATCGACATAGAATGCTCGACTTTTCGCAAGATCGGTGACGACGAATTCCACATGGCTCAAGCGAACAATGTTGAAGGGCGGATAAAGATTTGGTGCAGGTGCTGGCATATTCAGCTTTCCCTTATTTGGTTGGTTCGATTGGTGATAGTTTCACACGTCGAGTTTTGGTATCTTGTGGGAAGCAGTGGCAATTGCTGTATTTACAGTATCCATATAGAAGCCAAAAGACCAGTCTCCGCCGTCGCGGCCAATGCCCGAGTTTTTAAGGCCACCAAATGGCGCTGGCAGATGTCTGGTATTTTCA
>JAESSK010000178.1 GCA_016764155.1 Rhizobiaceae bacterium | reverse complement strand
TTCTCGATGTGACCCCATTGTCCTTGGGTATTGAAACCCTTGGCGGCGTGTTCACTCGTTTGATCGATCGCAACACAACGATCCCGACCAAGAAATCTCAGGTGTTCTCAACTGCTGATGACAATCAGAACGCAGTGACCATCCGGGTTGCTCAGGGTGAGCGCGAAATGGCTTCGGATAATAAAATGCTAGGCCAGTTTGATCTGGTGGGTATTCCTCCGGCCCCTCGCGGTGTGCCTCAGGTTGAAGTGACATTCGATATCGATGCCAACGGCATTGTGAATGTTTCTGCCAAAGACAAGGGCACCGGCAAAGAACAGCAGATTTCGATCAAAGCCTCTGGCGGTCTATCGGATGAAGACATCGAGCAAATGGTTCAGGATGCTGAAGTCAACGCTGGCGAAGATAAGAAGCGTCGTGAAGGCGTAGAAGCCAAAAACCAGGCCGAAGCGCTGATCCATTCATCAGAAAAATCTCTGGTAGACTTTGGTGAAAAAGCTTCCGATGAAGATAAGGACGAAATCGAACAGGCAATCGTTGCATTGAAAGATGCAGTTGAAAGCGATGACACTGACGAGATCAAGGCGAAATCGGAAACGCTTGCTACCGCTACGATGAAACTTGGTCAGGCAATGTATGAAGCTGCTGAAGCGGAATCTGCAGAAGGCGATGCAGCGGCAGATGCTGCTGCAGACGATGTGGTTGATGCCGATTTTGAAGAAATCGACGACGACGATTCTGAACAGAAATCAGCTTAAGCCTGAAATGGCCTGAAAAGTGAATGCATCCCGGGGGCTTAAGTTCGTCGGGGTGCATTTGAGTTCTAGGAACAAGTCGAATGGCAAAAGCAGATTTTTATGAAACCCTCGGGGTTTCAAGGGGGGCCGACGAGAAGGAGCTGAAAAGCGCTTTTCGCAAGCAGGCTGTCAAATACCATCCAGATAAAAACCCAGATGACGCATCTGCCGAGGCCAAGTTTAAAGAACTTGGTGAAGCTTATGATGTGCTAAAGAACCCGCAAAAGCGCGCGGCTTACGACCAGTTTGGTCATGCGGCGTTTGAAAACGGCCATAATGGTGGCACAGGTGCTGGCGGTTTTAGCGGCGGCGGTGGTTTCTCCGACATTTTTGAAGATATTTTTGGCGACATGATGGGTAGTCGCGCCCGAAGTGGCCACACCGGTGGCCGCGAGCGCGGTGCTGATTTGCGCTATAATATGGAAGTCAGTCTGGAAGACGCTTTTGCGGGGAAAACCGCAGAGATCATCGTTCCAACAGCTGTTTCTTGCGAAGAATGCTCCGGTTCTGGTGCAACACCTGGTTCTTCGCCGGTTACCTGCTCCACTTGTGCAGGCGTTGGACGAGTGCGTGCTTCGCAAGGGTTCTTTTCGGTGGAGCGCACCTGCCCGACCTGTCAGGGTCGCGGCGAAGTGATTTCCGATCCCTGCAGCCATTGTTCCGGTCAGGGTCGTGTTACCAAAGAACGCAATCTTAGCGTCAATATTNCTGAGGGCATCGAAGATGGTGTCCGCATTCGTCTATCAGGCGAGGGAGAGGCTGGNGCGCGCGGTGGGCCGACAGGAGATTTATATATTTTCCTTTCCGTTAAACCACATGATTTTTTCCAGCGCGATGGCTCTGATCTTTTCTGNCGCATTCCTATATCCATGGCGGCGGCTGCTCTTGGCGGGCAATTTGAAGTTGCCACCCTTGATGGCTCAAAAGCCCGCGTAAAAGTGCCTGAAGGCACTCAGACCGGCAAACAGTTCCGCCTCAAGGGCAAGGGCATGCCGGTGATGCGTTCAAATAATGTGGGCGATCTTTATATTCAGGTTGTCACAGAAACCCCGCAAAAACTTACCAAACGCCAACGCGAATTGTTGGAAGAATTCCAGAAAATTTCGTCTGACGAGAATAATCCTGAAACCACCGGGTTCTTTTCTCGTATGAAAAATATATTTGACGGTCTTGCCGATTAGCGTCAGGCCCTTTTCCCCACAAAAGAGATAATTCCTATGACCCCTAAAATTTTATTGATAGCAGGCTCCGCCCGCGCCGGTTCGTTCAACACCAAACTATTGGGCAATGCCCATAAAATGCTATCGCAAATGGATTGCGAACCGACCATGATTTCTCTGGCCGATTATGAGTTGCCGATTTTCGATGGTGATTTCGAAACTGACAATGGCGCGCCTGAAAACGCGGTAAAACTGGCCAGATTGTTCCATGAAAGCCACGCCATCATGTTTGCCAGCCCTGAATATAATGGTTCGCTAACGCCATTGTTGAAAAACACCATNGANTGGGTAAGCCGTGTGAAAAAAGACGATGCTGGCGATATTTCTCCCTACAAGGATAAAATNGCTGCATTGATNTCAGTAGCACCGGGCCAGATGGGNGGCGTNAACAGCCTTGCTCATTTGCGGCCAATTCTTTCACGCATCGGAATGCTGNTGATTAGTGAACAGGTTACTATCGGCAGTATGACGACAGCGTTCAATGACGATGATAGCCTGACCAATGAAGCGTCAACCAAATTTCTGGAAGCCGCTTGTAAAGCACTGGTCAGCAAGGCT
The DNA here is from genome assembly GCA_016764155.1 of Rhizobiaceae bacterium. Lineage (GTDB taxonomy): Bacteria > Pseudomonadota > Alphaproteobacteria > Rhizobiales > Rhizobiaceae. The sequence goes on along the minus strand of JAESSK010000178.1, from coordinate 4,317 downwards.
GCTGCATTTAANAAAAAATAGAATTTGAGGACCCCATGGGCATCAATGATAANCAANACGCCGCGAGAGATCGCCTGATTGTTGGGNTGGATGTTCCGACCATCGCCGAGGCGGAAAAAGCCGTTGGCGAGCTGGGGGATACAGTTTCNTTTTATAAAATAGGCTATCAGCTCGTCTTTGCNGGTGGGCTGGAGCTGGCGCGCGATTTGCGCGCCGATGGCAAAAATATTTTCCTCGATATGAAATTGCTCGATATCGATAACACCGTGGCAAAAGGCGTTGAAAANATTGTCAAAATGGGCCTGACNATGCTGACAATCCACGCTTACCCNAAGGCAATGAGAGCAGCGGTTGAAGCTGCTGCAGGCAGCTCNTTGTGNCTTTTGGGCGTNACTGTGCTCACATCCATGGATGATGAAGACCTAAAAGACGCTGGATATGGATTTGGCGCAGAAGAATTGGTGAAAAAGAGAGCAAAAGATGCCCACGCCGCTGGTATGGGTGGGGTTGTTGCCTCAGCGCTCGAAGCCACCAGTATTCGCCCTATTATTGGCCCTGATATGGCCCTTGTTACCCCTGGCATTAGACTTGCTGGTGGCGAGGTAGGGGATCAAAAACGCGTCATGACGCCTGAAAAAGCGATTGCCAATGGTGCTTCTCACTTAGTGGTAGCCAGACCCATCATTCAAGCTGAGGATAGGGCTGCGGCAGCAGCTCAATTTGTGCATGAAATCCAACAGGCCCAGAGCACACAGTAAACTAGCTTTACCTGCCTCTGGTAATTTACCNGAGAATCCGTTATATTGCAGTGCAGCAATTTAATTTACGAACGGATTTTGTATGTTTTACCAAATGTTTGAAATGTCCCACGCGGCCATGAGACCTATGCGGATGGCGGCAGACGCGGCGAAGCATTTCTATGAAAATCCATTAAATCCACTTTCTCACACACCGGTCGGCAAGCAATTGGCGGCTCTGTGCGAAGTCTTTGAGCGCACCACAAGGCGCTATGGCAAACCGGAATTTGGCATTACCCACACAACCATCGACGGAGTTGAAGTTGAGGTTCGTGAAGAAATCGTCTGGCAAAAACCTTTTTGCGATCTACTGCATTTTGAGCGCGCGCTAGAAAAAGATCAGGGCGCCGGTCCAAATATCTTGATCGTTGCGCCGATGTCCGGCCACTACGCCACTTTGCTGCGCGGCACGGTTGAAAAGATGATGCAACACGGCAATGTCTATATCACCGATTGGAAAGATGCCCGCATGGTGCCCAATGATATGGGCAGCTTTGATCTGGATGACTATATCGATTATATCATTGATATAATTCATCATCTTGGGGAAAACACTCATATTATTGCGGTCTGTCAGCCATCGGTTCCGGTGCTTGCTGCGGCTGCCATCATGGAAGCGCGCAAAGATAAAATCCTGCCGGCCTCCATGACTTTGATGGGCGGTCCCATCGATACGCGCAAAAATCCAACCGTTGTTAACAAGCTGGCAGAAGACAAAGGCATTGACTGGTTCAAAGACAATGTGATCATGAAGGTGCCATTTCCTCAGCCCGGTTTCATGCGGGAAGTTTATCCCGGATTTTTGCAATTATCGGGCTTTATGAGCATGAACCTTGATCGTCATGTGAGCGCCCATAAAGATTTCTTCAGCCATTTAGTCGAGGGTGACGGAGATTCTGCTGAAAAACATCGCAAATTCTATGATGAGTATTCTGCGGTCATGGACCTTGATGCGGCGTATTATTTGCAAACCGTCCAGACTGTTTTCATCGATCACGATTTGCCGAAAGGCACTTTTTCCCATCGCGGCGAAGTGGTTGATTGCACGAAAATCAAAAAAATCGCACTGCTGACGGTTGAAGGCGAGAACGATGATATCTCCGGCCTCGGCCAGACAGAAGCCGCCCACACGATCTGTAGCAATTTGCCTGATACGAAACGGGAGCATTATGTGCAGGCTGATGTGGGGCATTACGGTGTCTTTAACGGCTCAAGATTCCGCTCGGAAATTGCTCCACGGATCGTCAACTTCATGAAAAAGAACGCACATAAAACTGGCTGAAATCAGTAATTTACGGCAGCTTTAGCCCGAAACCGGGCCAATTCGCCTTGATTTACCATATTTGCATCCCCACTTAACGTTTGACCATGGACTGGTCCTCGATCAAAAAACCTAAGGGGTAACGTACATATGAATGCTTCTTCACTAAACACTTCCGCACTTATTCGTCCGGCATGGACACCCGCCACCATCGCGATGATGATTATCGGCTTTATGCTATTTTGGCCACTTGGCCTTGGCATGTTGGCCTACATCCTTTGGGGTGAGCGTCTGGATAGCATGAAAACAGATATTAATCGTGCGACCGATAGCTTTGCCGGAAATTTTAATCGCTCATTTGGATGCCGCGGCAGACGCTCACACAGAGCTGCTCGTACTGGCAACGTGGCCTTTGATGATTGGCGGGAAGAAGAAATTTCGCGCCTTGAAGAAGAACGCCGCAAGCTTGACGAGATGCGTCATGAGTTTGACGAGCATCTTCGCGAATTACGCCGTGCTAAAGATCAAGGCGAGTTCGATGAATTCATGAATTCCCGCAAGTCGAAATCATCCGAAAAACGTAATAAAAGCGTTCCAGATAGTAAATCTGGCAGCAAAGGTAAAAAAGACTAAAAGTCTGTTCCCAAATTCCCAAGGTGCGACAGTAGTGACAAACGGAGCCTCTAGGCTCCGTTTTCATTTGTAGTTAAAGCCTAGAATCAGCTATTCAGGAAGTATGTATTCCAAATTGAAGTCAGCCCTCTTCGCCAAACCGGCCATAAAGAAAAAAGACCGCTCCATGGATTTGGAAGTGGACGGTGAATTTTTGCCGGTTGAAGTGGTGGAAAATGCGCGTGCGCGCCGTCTCACTTTGCGCATTGTGCCAGGCGGGCGGGGCCTGAAAGTCACCATTCCTCCCCATGTGGGTGAAAAAGAGCTGGCAGAGTTTTTAGACCGCAACAGAAATTGGGCCGCAAGCCGCTTGGCCAGAATGCCCGACACCACAAAAATCGAAGAAGGCGCGATGATCCCCTTTAAGGGTGTCAATCATAAGATTATCCATCTCGATCGACTGCGCGGTGTGGTTGAGGCGAAACTCATTGTGGGCGAACCTAGCCTGCTTGTGCCCGGTGACCCGGCGATGATCCCGCGCAAAATGATCGCTTTTTTGAAAAAAGAGGCCCGTAAGGACCTCAATGCGGCAGTTAGCGAGTGTTCCGAGGCTCTTGGTGCGCGAGCAAAGATCATTCGCATCACCGATACAACCAGCCGCTGGGGATCATGTTCCACCACGCGCACCCTGTCGTTTTCATGGCGCATTATTATGGCACCGCCTGAAGTATTATATTATCTGGCGGCCCACGAGGTGGCCCATTTACTCCAGATGAACCATTCGGAAGATTTTTGGAACCTAGTGCGCGAAATCTGCCCGGATATGGACAAGCACAAAGCTTGGCTCAAAACCAATGGTAACCATCTTCACGCCATTTCGTTTGATTGACGCAAGGCTCCTGTCTTGGATGGACTCTCTGGCGGATTCATGCAATTTCATCGCTTAAGATAAAAACCCCGAACCCGATGACTTTTTATGGCAATCCAGATCAAAATCTGTGGCCTGACCACCCCTGCTGCTGTTGAAACAGCCATTAGCGGAGGTGCGTCTCACATTGGCTATATTTTCTTTGCCAAAAGCCCGCGCAATATTGAACCAGATGACGCTGCGAACCTTGCTGATATTGCACGCGACAAGGTCATTCAAACAGTTGTCACGGTCAATGCGGATGATGCTTTTTTAGACGAAATTGTCGGTAAAGTTAGCCCGGACCTGCTTCAGCTGCACGGCTCTGAAACGTCGGAACGTGTCCGCGAAATCAAAAATCGTTTTAACCTGCCGGTGATGAAAGCTTTTTCAATCAGCGAACCGCAGGATTTGGAAGACGTCAAAGCTTATGAAGGCGTTGCTGACCAATTTTTGTTCGATGCAAAACCACCTGAAGGCGCAGACCTTCCCGGCGGAAACGGCCTCTCCTTCGACTGGAACTTACTGCGTGATTTTACCAGCTCCACCCCGTATATGTTGTCGGGAGGCCTAGACGCTGAAAACGTTAAAGAAGCCATTTTGCGCTCTGGCGCAGAAGCAATCGATTTGTCATCCGGCGTTGAAAGCGCGCCCGGCATAAAAGACATTGCAAAGATCGAAACTTTGTTGAAAATTGTATCTGATCTGCATTTTGAAGGAAAATCCAAGTGACCAATTCC
>JAESSK010000177.1 GCA_016764155.1 Rhizobiaceae bacterium | reverse complement strand
TGCATCATTTTCAAACGCACTTATCAACCCATCGGACATTTGGCCGTACATCTCGGCGGTGAGGGCGTTCTTTTTATCGGGTCGGTTCATGCGAATAATTTGAACCGCGCCATCCAATTTGATCTCGATATGATCGCTCATTTTCAAATATTCCTATTGTTGTTCAAGCAGAGCACGGGCACCAAGTAGGCTTGCATGGCCTTGAGTGACGCTCTGTTTTAGCGCCGTGCATTCATCCAGAAAATTCTCGGCAAAATAGCGTGCAAGCTCTGCCCGCGGTGCATCGTTCAATCCAGCTTTTGCTAGATAAGCACAACCCGCCGCCAGACCGAACTGACGCAGATAAGGTGTTGCACCGGCCAACACTTGCGGCTGGTTGCCAGCTTCCAATTGTTCCAAAATCCAGTTGGTGGTTTCTTCAACTGCATTGATTGCATCATCAAGCTTTGTGGCTGTCTCGCCAAATTCTGGTGTATTCGTTCCGCGCACATCTTCGGAAATTTTGCGCAAATCAGCGATATAAGTCTTCACCGCTTCGCCACCCGAAAGCCCCAATTTGCGGCCCACAAGATCGATCGCCTGAATGCCATTGGTGCCTTCATAGATCGGATTGATCCGCGCATCGCGCATGAATTGGGCAGCACCGGTTTCTTCGATAAAGCCCATGCCCCCGTGAATTTGCACGCCCAGTGTCGCGACTTCACAACCGATATCGGTGGAGAACGCTTTGGCAATCGGGGTCATCAGCCCAGCCATTTCATTCCATTTTTTAGCTTCATCACCTTCAGTATTTCGCGCCATATCGAGAGCATAGGCACAAGAATAACAAATGCCGCGCGCCGCCTGCGTCATCGATTTCATCGTCAGCAGATTACGCATCACATCGGGATGTTCGACAATCGGGGTCATGCCCTCGCCGGAATAGCTGCCAGATTTCCCCTGCTTGCGTTCGTGCGCATAGGCCAGTGCATGTTGGTATGCCGCTTCGGCAATCGCCACGCCCTGTGTCCCCACATTGAGGCGTGCATTGTTCATCATCGTGAACATGCAGGCGAGGCCTTTGTTTTCTTCACCGATGAGATAACCAATCGCACCGGGTTCATTGCCGCCAAAGCCGTCACCAAAAATCATCGTGCAGGTGGGAGAGCCGTGAATGCCGAGTTTATGTTCAAGGCTATGGCAAAAAACATCATTGCGCGCACCGATGCTGCCATCCGAACCAACCAAATATTTAGGCACAAGGAACAGCGATATGCCGCGCGTTCCCGCAGGCGCGTCGGGCAGGCGAGCAAGCACCAGATGGCAGATATTATCTGTCATCTCATGGTCGCCATAAGTGATGAAAATCTTCTGCCCGAATATCCGATAAGTGCCATCGTCTGCACGCTTGGCTTTTGCTTTCAATGCACTCAAATCAGAACCGGCACCCGGCTCTGTCAAATTCATTGTGCCGGTCCACTCACCGGTAACGATTTTTTCCAGATAGGTGGATTTCAATTCGTCCGAACCATGGGCGTGTAATGCTTCAACGGCTCCGATGGTGAGCAAAGGGCAAAGGCCAAACGCCATGTTGGCCGAGTTCCACATTTCAGAAACCGCAATCGCCATCATGATCGGCAGGCCCTGACCACCATACTCTTCCGGCCCGGCAATGCCGTTCCAGCCGCCGTCTATCCAAGCGCGGTAAACCTCTTTCCAGCCCGGCGCGGTGGTGACAATATTATCTTTTATTGTCGCGCCATGTTCATCGCCTACCCTGTTGAGAGGGGCCAATTGATCGGAAGCAAATTTTCCTGCTTCTTCCAGCACCGCGTCAACAATGTCCTCATCAAGATCGCCGAACGTCCCTTTTTTTAGGGCTGCTGACATGCCAGCCACGTTCTTTAGGGCGTGGGCGATATCTGAAACGGGTGCGCGATACATGATGCATCTCCTCGAATGGCCATAGAAGTTAGTTCCATTGTCTTGACGAAAATTTACGTATACGTCAATGTGATTTTTTAGTAATCAAATCTCCGGAATATATCAAAATGGTGCAATTGCTGCCATCAAACCCCATCGCGCCCGCCTTCGAAAAATTGCTGGCGGAACTTGCCGATGGCAGGCAAATCGCCATCCCGACAGAGACGGTTTATGGCCTCGCNGCGNATGCNACCAATGGCTTAGCAATTGCNGGNATTTTNGANCGNAAGGGNCGCCCNAAATTCAATCCGCTNATNTGCCATGTGAGCGATATNGCGATGGCAAAAANNTACGGTGAGNTTGATNCGCTGGCGGAAAANNTGTGNGAGGAATTCTGGCCCGGACCTCTCACGATCATCGTGCCAGAAGTGAAAAATTCCGGCGCNCATGAACTTGTAACCGCCGGGCTTGGAACCATCGGTCTTCGTTGCCCCGATGGTCTTTCNCGTCAATTGATCAAAGAATTTGGCANGCCTTTGGCAGCACCCAGCGCCAATAAATCAGGGGGCATATCACCTACTACTGCGGCCCATGTGGCAGCGGAGTATGAGGGTGATGATTTGCTGGTGTTAGATGGTGGGTCTTGCGTCGTTGGTCTGGAATCGACAATTATCGCGTTAGATGGCGGCACCATCACCATGTTGCGTCCCGGTGCAATAACCGCAGAGATGATTTCAAAAATCACCGGAGTTGAAGTGCAGTCTCATGAAGCAGATGGCAAAATTCTCGCGCCCGGCATGATGAAAAGTCACTACGCACCCAATGCACAAGTGGAACTTAATGTGACCGACCCCAGTATAGATTGCGGCTACCTTGGCTTTGGAGCAGCCAGCCCAGAAAATACCAGGACTATTAATCTCAGCACCAAGAATAATCTGGCAGAAGCCGCTGCCAATTTATATAGTGCATTGAAATCGCTCGATGAAATGGGCGTCGAAACAATATGCGTTCACCCAATTCCAAATGAGGGATTGGGGATAGCAATCAACGACCGATTGATGAGAGCTGCCGCACCAAGGCCAAAAAATTGAGACCAAAGCACTAAAGGGATAAGTAATTGACCGAGATTTCCAGAGATTTATTGCAACGCTTCACCGATATTGTTGGTGAGAAATATGCCATCGATGAAAGTGGTGACCAGACCCACTATACCCACGAAAACCGCGATATCTATATCGGTAAAACCCCATTGGTGCTTCGTCCTGCCAATACTGCGGAAGTGGCGGCAATCGTCAAACTTGCCCACGAGACTGGCACGAAAATTGTGCCGCAGGGTGGTCATACCGGCCATGTAGCTGGCGGTGTTCCAAACGATACCAATGATGAAATCGTCGTGGCGCTTGGGCGTATGAACAAGGTACGTGATCTTGATCTGGCTGGGGATACCATGACGCTGGAAGCTGGCTATATTCTCGAAAACGCCCAAAAACTGGCTGATGAAAATGATCGCTTATTTCCCTTGTCCATCGGTTCCAAAGGGTCGTGTCAGATCGGTGGCAACATTTCTACCAATGCTGGCGGCACCGCCGTGCTGGCCTATGGCAACACGCGCGAAATGGTGTTGGGACTGGAAGTTGTATTGCCCAATGGCGATATCTGGAATGGCCTGCGTCGATTGAAAAAAGATAATACCGGATACAATCTCAAGGGCCTGTTCATCGGCGCTGAGGGTACATTGGGCATTGTAACTGCCGCTGTGCTGAAACTGTTTCCAAAGCCAAAATCCCGCGACGTGGCCTTTGTCGGATTGGATAGCCCGCAAAAGGCACTGGACCTTTTGCAAATTGCCAAGGGCGGTGCGGGCAGTTCACTCACCGGCTTTGAAATCATGCCGCGTATCGGGATTGAGTTTGTCCTGCGCTATCAGGATCAAATCCGTGATCCAATGAACGAACCTCATCCGTGGTATGTGTTGATGGAAATTTCATCCAATCGACCTGACGGAGATGCCAGCGGGATGATGCAGGAAATTCTTGGTGAGGCGTTTGAAAACGGTGTGGTCAATGATGCGGCAATCGCCCAATCAATCACCCAGCAGGATGATTTCTGGAACATTCGCGAGACATTGGCCCCGGCACAAAAACCGGAAGGTGGTTCCATCAAGCATGATATCTCCGTGCCGGTTCACTCGGTCCCGGAGTTTTTCACCAAAGCTGAAACCATCATCACGCGTGAATTGCCTAACGCCCGAATTTGCGGCTTCGGTCATATGGGCGACGGCAATATCCATTATAATATTTCAGTGCCTGTGGGCGAAGACAGCGAAAAATTCCTGTCCAACCGTCTACGCATAAACGGATTGATTCACGAGCTTGTACTATCGTTCAACGGCTCGATTTCAGCCGAACATGGCATTGGCAAAATGAAACGGGATATGATGGCCGAAACCAAAGACCCGATTGAATTGAATCTGATGAAAGCGCTGAAGAAGGCCGTGGACCCGCAAGGGCTGATGAACCCCGGTAAGGTGCTTTAAGCAAGTCGACTTAAGTTGGCTTGCTTAGGTGGCGAAGAGCCACCTGGCGCTAGCTGTGCCGCCCATTCGGAGGGCCCAAGCGAAGCTTGGATACGCCCGTGAGAACAAACAAGCTAATTTC
>JAESSK010000176.1 GCA_016764155.1 Rhizobiaceae bacterium | reverse complement strand
GAAATGGGACAGTTCAAAACCGTGCGTGCACCTTACAGTTTTGATGGAGCGGCAGAGCTAAACATACTTCCGCCGCCGACTTTGAACGAGCATGGCGATGAAATTCGGGCGGAGATAACAAAACTCAAGGGAGAGAACAATGAGTGAATTGAAATCAGTGCCAAAAGGCGCGGTGATGGAAGCAAGCAGCGAAATGTTGCAAAGGCAGCTTTACGCAATTTTCACAACACCGACCGATGGTCTTGANGCCGTTTTTGCTATCATCGAGGAACATTTGGCGTTTCAGGTATCGCTTGAAAAAGACGGCATCATGTATGCCGCAGGACCCATGTGGACTGAAGANGAAGAAAGCTGGGAAGGCGAGGGACTGGTCGTCATAAGAGCAAAAGACCGGGCCGAAGCAATTGCCATTGCCGAACGCGATCCCATGCACAAAAGCGGTGCCCGCAGTTNTACCGTACGTCCATGGATGATCAATGAAGGCGCAATTACCGTTCGCCTGAGCAATTCCAGTCAGACATTCGAAATACTTTAATTTGCCTGAGAGCAAAATTATCAGGGCAATTNTGCCCTTACCGGAGGAATTATAAATGCAGAATATCAATCGTAGAACCATGGTTGGAGGGATGATTGCCCTAACCACACCCTTGATGGGTGGTGGCAAAGCGCTGGCTCAGGAAACCATCAACTTGACCATTGGTTCTAGCCATCCAACATTTCTTCCATGGGTCGGCCCATTGAAGACAATCGTTGTTGCTAAATCCAACAAATTGCTTGAAGAGCGCGGCTCCAATTATCGCATTAACTGGACCGAAGCGTTCGGTGGCACACTTTATAAATTCACCGAAACAATGGAAGCGATNTCTCAAGGAATTGCAGACATTGGTTGGGTTGGTGCTTTGTTTGAACCGGCTGCCATGCCNTTGCAGAACATTCCTTATTATACTCCATTCACCATGCAGACTTTGACTCANGCGATCAACACAATGAATCGCATGAATGTCGCTGAAGCTGCCATGAAGAAAGAATGGTCCGATCAGGATATCACATTCTTCGGTGCCAGTTGCTCAGGCGGCTATCACCTGTTCACCAAAAAGCCGATTGACCAACTTTCCGACATGGAAGGNCTTAAAATTCTTGGTGTTCCGGCAACNGCTGCATGGGTAGAGCCTCTGGGCGCGATTACCATTAATACCGCTCTTCCTTTGGCTTATAGCCAGTTGAAAAACGGAGAAGCCGACGGCATCGCCATGATCTCAACCGGNGGNGCAGGTTTNAAACTTTATGAGCCTGCTCCTTTTGTAACCCGTGTTGACACTGGTCCAATCACCCATGGTGGTTTTGGCATCAACACCGACACCTTCAATAGCTTGCCAGAAGATGTGCAGAAAGTTATTGCTGAACTTGGTCTTGAATATTCCCAAGAGAATGCTCGCCTGAGTGAAGGTCGCGAAACAAGCAATTTTGTTTCCATGGCTGAAAAAGGCGCNACCGTTGCAGTCATGCCAGATGAGCAGAAGCTCGAATGGGTNAACCGCATGCCGGATATTGCCAAGAAATGGGTTGATGAAACCGAAGCCAAGGGNATTCCTGGCGGCGATATGCTGAAGGCATTTATTGCTACTGCCAAAGAAGAAGGTGCCAAGCCTCTTCGTGATTGGTCAGAAGGCGTTTAAGCCAAACANTTTTACGGCGCATGGACTTGTCCATGCGCCGTTTATTCAAATATTACTCACATTGTTGGGTCGGCCAGTNATCANCTGAGCGCCCGTGGGTTTGGGANTAATTCTCAAAATAACAATTTTCTTCANAGCAAAAATTACGGACGGGACTTCCATGTTGCAACGCATCGATAAATTTGGCGCACGAATTTCATTTTGGATGTCAATGTTAGCCTCATCCACAATAGCCTTTTTCATGCTGCTAATTTGCGTGGAAATTGTTTCGAGAGGTGTTTTCTCTCATCCAATTAAAGGGGTGCAGGACTTTGTTACCTACGCGATTGTCGCCTGTGTTTTTGTCCAGCTTGGTAGCTGTGTTCGCGATGGCAAACTCATAGCAGCTGACTTCCTGATGCAGGGTTGGATAGCAAGAAAACCAATTCTGGCAAGTGGGGNCCATAGNCTTTTTTACGTTGTTGCGACCTACATAATGTGGCGTGCATCAATTTGGCTTTACGGCGATTTTCTNAAATCTTATCANACTCATGAATTCACCGGNGCAATTGGNGCCTTTCAACTTACGATNTGGCCATTCAAATTGGCAGTCATTTTGGGCGCTGCATTTGCGTTGGTTGAGGTCGCCCGCCAAGCCATNATACATCTCTATCAATTTTGGAATAATATACGCAAAGGCGAGNTGNTAAAAAACGGTGCAGTNGGAATTACCGTTCTTTTCTCGATTGTCATTNTGTTTGGTTACTTCATGGTTGAATCCAATTTTTCTCCTGTCATCGTTGGNTTGTTCTGTTTCGTCGGTTTGTTTTTCCTTGTGGCATCNGGCATGCCGGTGGCCTTTGCATTATTTGCAATTTCATTTGTCGGTATTTGGTTAATTCGAGACAGGATAACAATTGCCAACAACATGCTTGGTCTGGCGTCATCCGGAGCAACCAAATCNTTTGCTTTCGGGGTCGTGCCGCTNTTTGTAATGATGGGGCTAATTCTTGATCGGGCAGGGGTTGGCCGGGATGCTTTNCAGGTGGCAGTNGTGTTGTTGCATCGCGTNAGAGGTGGTCTCGGGATTGCAACGGTTGCNGNAAATGCAGTCTTTGCAGCGATCACCGGCAGTTCTATTGCGTCGGCTGCCGTGTTCAGCCGCATTGCTGTGGCACCAATGGTNGAAGCTGGGTATACGCGACGGTTTGCGGTTGGCGTCGTCGCGGGNTCCTCNGTTTTGGGAATGCTTATTCCACCCAGNCTCTTACTGATCGTTTATGGATTGCTATCTGAAGTATCAATTGGNAAATTGTTTGTTGCCGCTATATTGCCTGGAGTGTTGCTGGCATTTTCGTTCGGTTTGCTCAATGTTTTCTTGGCCACTTTCGCCAAAAAATTCGTTGGGGAGATCAAGCCAATCGACACGGGAGACATGCCCCTGTCGCAAATGGTTGTGCGGCTTTCACCAATTATCTTTCTTATTTTTCTGATAATGGGCGGCATATATGGTGGTTTCTTTAGCCCGACNGAGGCTGGTGCCGTTGGTGCGTTTGGCGCTTTNCTNGTTGCTTTCTTTAAGGGAAAACTATCTTTGGACGTTGTTAAATCAGTGGTCCTTGATACCGGATATGTAGCCGCAGGGATACTTTTCTTAATCACCGCCGCGAGCATGTTTGCCGGCATGNTGGCNATGTCAACATTNCCAACGCAGATGGCCGGTTTTATCAGTTCNGCNAATCTTTCCTTTTTTGGATTTATGGTCACCTACTTAATACTGGTTTTGTTTCTTGGTATGATTTTGGATTCTGTCTCGATCATGTTGATCATTTTGCCGATAGCATTGCCGGTTGTNAGCGCNTTTGGNGGCGACCTTGTCTGGTTNGGTGTGATATCCGTCATTGCAATTGANATTGGNTTGTTGACGCCGCCCTTTGGTCTTTCAGTCTTTGTGGTAAAGGGATCGCTGCCGGAGGGNTTTGCAACCCTGGCAGATATATTTATNGGCACCGCGCCCTTNGTTATCACAATGATTGTCGTGACGCTTATTCTAATAGTATTCCCACAAATCACGCTGGCGCTTATCTGAGCGGGCAAACACGCGTTCCAGATACGGAATCCATGATCCTCGCTTACCCGTTTGAAACTCGCAATTCCAGCGGTGGATACGGGGGCGGCAGGAATGGGCCGTGAGTGACTATGGCTGGCTAGGACAAAAGCGCGCTTACTGAATGGCTTTCACTGCAAGATCAGCCATTTTTAGGATTGCTTCGCGTGAATTGGCAACGGCGATAAATCGGGCGTTATGGCAAAATTTAGCGCCTTTGACACCGCTCGCTTCTTCCAGTGCAGCATCCTGTAGACCTGCCCAAGCGGCGGGCAGATCAGCGCGTTGCTCAAATGTTTCATTCGACAGCTTGATACCATTAAGTGTCCAATCACCTCCGCGCGGATTGACCACGAACATTATGTGATCAGCCTCCGCCTTATCAAGTGCAGAGCGGTAGGGCATGCCCATGGGTAATTCGAGGATGGGTGATGTGCCTGCTTTAGTAATAGCCTCCAACACGGTGCTTTGCGCGCGGGCCTTCGCCGCGAGGTTGCGGATAGAGGCCTCAATAAAACTGCGCGCAATGGGTAAAGCTGCAAGAAACGCATCGTC
>JAESSK010000175.1 GCA_016764155.1 Rhizobiaceae bacterium | reverse complement strand
ATCATGATTTTCCAGCCCGCAGAAGAAGGCGGCGGCGGCGGTCGTGAGATGGTCAATGACGGCATGATGGAACGCTTCGGAATCCAGGAAGTCTACGGCCTGCACAATGCACCAGGAAAACCAAAAGGCGAATTCGCCATCCGCCCCGGTTCGCTAATGGCAGCAGCCGATTTTTTCGAAATTGAAATCGAGGGAAAAGGCGCACACGCTGCCCGCCCTCACGCAGGCGTAGATCCGATCATCGTTGGCACCGCTCTCGTTCAGGCTCTGCAATCCATCGCCTCTCGTTCGGTGGACCCGTTGGAGTCTGTGGTGGTATCCGTCACCATGTTCCACGCAGGTGACGCCACCAACGTCATTCCGCAAGTGGCAAGCCTTGCAGGCACTGCACGTACATTGACCGCTGAAGTTCGCGACATTGTAGAAAAACGCATGGGTGAAATTTGCGAAAGTGTCGGCAAAACGTTTGGTGCGAACGTGAAATTTACCTACAACCGCGAATACCCAATCACCATCAACAACCCTGAACGCACCGAATTTGCCATTAAAGTGGCAAAGGCCATCGTTGGCGAGGATAAGGTTGAGGAAAACGTCGCCCCGGTCATGGGCGGCGAAGATTTCTCCTTCATGCTCAATGAGCGCCCCGGCGCCTATATTTTCCTTGGTCAGGGCGACACGGCTGGCGTGCACCACCCGGACTATGATTTTGATGACGATATCATCCCAATTGGCACATCCTACATGGTCAAATTGGTCGAAACCTCCATGCCGGTAGAATAAGCAACAGGCGAGTAAAATGGCATCTCCAAAGAACACAACGCCCCCATGGCAGCCAGCCGAAGATGTGCTTGCTCTATGGCCGAAACTGGATGGCGTGCCCGTTTCGGGCAGCCTGATTAACGGATTGGGAAACGAAGAACCACACAACCCCGTCCCGGTTTTCTGGCGTCATGATGGCAGCATTGCCCATGGCGAGGTGATGTATCATTTTCTCGATCAGGTCGATGCNGANGAGCGNGCCTTNGCCGCNCGNAGNTANAAGGANGANATCGAGGCCATTCCNGTCAGTGANCTNGCATCNCAANNNGNNGAAAANACNGTCGAAGACTGGGTGNGATTGGTAAANCAGGCAGCNCTCGANGCTGGAGCCGATCAGGTNGGCATATGCAGATATCAACCCGAATGGACCTATTCCGACCGCCCGCAGCCAAAGGGTGAATGGGTCGTGGTGATGGCCTTTGCCCATGATTACGACATTTTGAAAACCGCCCCCAAGGTCGATAGCCTGATCGAAGTAATGGACCAATACGGTCGCGCCGGAAAAGCCGCGAAACACCTCACCAACTGGATCAGCGAAAACGGTTTTCTCAGCGAAGCAAAAACCGGACCAAACAGCGAAGACGTCCTGATGATCCCAGCCGCAATCGCTGCAGGCCTCGGCGAATTGGGCAAGCATGGCTCCATGATCAACCGCGAATTCGGTTCCAATTTCCGCCTATCCATGGTCACCACAGATTTACCGCTGGCCCCCGATCAGCCGGATATTTTTGGCGCGGATGATTTCTGCCTGAATTGTCAGGTTTGCACCAATGCCTGCCCGCCTGTCGCAATTGTTCCGGAAAAACAGTTAGTGCGTGGCGAAACCAAATGGTACGTCGATTTTGATAAATGCGTACCTTATTTCGTCGACAACAACGCCTGCGGCATCTGCATCGCAGTCTGTCCATGGAGCCGCCCCGGCATTGCCGATAACCTGATTAGAAAAATGGCACTGCGCAAAGAGCGTCTTGGATAAAGCAAGCTAAAACAACCAGTTATAGAGATAAACAGAATCGCATTCTTAACCCCAAGAACGCGAACCCAATAGTTTTTCACCCAATTCATTGAGTTGCGCAGAAGGGTAACGATCCCTCTCCCAGTGACGCGGGTCGCCGCTAAAGGCTTTCCCAATGGGAGCCTCTTTTTCCGCAAATAACCGAAGGCGTTCGTCCAATATTTCTTTGTTATTTTCCTGTGCAGGAAACATCGAAATATACTGCGCCATACGAACCTGATCAGAATTATTGACCTTGATCCCGTGTGCCATCAGCGAATTGAAAATCAACATATCCCCCGCTTTTAACTGCGGATGCACCAGTTCAAAATCGCCCCTATCTGGATGAAAGGGATCGCGGTCTGCTGGCTGTGTTTCAGCCCATTTGTCGAATTGATGAAACAATTCCGGCACGCATTGAAATCCACCCATCTCAGGACTTGTATCAACCAGCGTAACAATCGCCTGCACATTATGGATAAGCGGCCTTCTGACCGTATCAATATCCCAATGCAGAAAGCCGTCAAATTTCGATTTATCCCGATTGGGCGGATTGAGATTGGCCCGGTCAATCGTCACCCAAAGATCTTCGCGATCCCAGATATCAACGAAAATATCGTATATTATCTGCTCCTGCCGATTATCCCACAATGTCTGATGGTGATAGGCTTCGACCATGCCGGAGCCATTTAAAGCCACCAGTTCATACTGCAATAATTGCGGTTTTTGCCAAGTTTCAGGGTCGTTCTTATCCATCTCCCGAAAATCCCAGAGAAAGGATTTCAACGCTTCCACTTTTTCCTGCGGCAGAACATTGGGAACAACGGCATAGCCGTAGGACTGCCAGTGTTCAAACTGCTCCGGTGTGAACACACGCAGGGGTAATGACTTCTTGATTGTCCTCAAATCAATCGAAGTGCCGGTAGCATCCGCATTACCGGCATTTCCCGCATCATTATCAAGACTTTGCATACCNCTCTCCCAAACTGGNCTNNTTNCCAGTTATGATANCGCGAGATTTANACCATCGCCAGTCCGAATTGCGCCGCNGCTTGTTCAAGACCGTCAGCAATTTCCTGTGAAAGAACCACGCCGTTTTCNTTNGCATCGCGCCATTTTGCCATGGCAGCATCGCCCGGCACACGCACCGCTTCGACNCCCGGACGAGGAGGATTACTCCGGCANGCATCNGCCAGAAAACTCATCTGNTTGCGGAACATATCNGCNCCACCAAAAGCATCAGGATCGCTAACCTGCACAAAGATGGAAAGACTGCCCGGTTCCACAGCACCCATGCGTCCAAAGCCAGATAGACCTTGAGAAAGCGCTTCCACCAGCAAAGCCATCGCATAGCCCTTATGGCCCTTTTCCATGCCACCCAAAGGCATCAACGTGCCGTCTCTTTCGGTTACTTCGGTTGGGTCATTGGTGGCTTCACCGCCAGCGGTCAACAGCCAGTCATGGTCAAATTTCTTACCTTCCGCAGCTAGACCATTGGTCATGGTCACGGTGGTGATTGAGGCACTGATATCGAGTAAGATCGGATCACCTTCGGTTGGAATACCGGCAGCCAGCGGGTTCGGCGTGAACAAGCGCTTAGTGCCACCGAAGGGCGCAACCCATGCAGCATCTGCTGTTGAACAACAAATCTGTACCATAAATCCCTTATCTGTCGCCCGTCGCAAATAGGCAGCCAAGGCACCATTATGCTGGCTGCGCCCAATGGCCACCGAGCAAGTGCCATATTGCGAGGCACGCTCTACCGCCAGATCGACCGCAGATGCCGTCAGCCACGCGCCGGGCAATTGATTACCATCCCATGCAACACAGGCCCCGCGATCAGAAACGACGGTTACATCCCCCTTTGGGTTGACTATTCCCTCTTTGATCACGCCCACATAGCCCGGCACCAGCGCCAGCCCATGGGTGAAATGGCCGATCATGTCCGCTTCGAGCAGACATTCGGCCATCATTTGCGCTTTGTCAGTTTCAATACCGGTGGCTTCAAATAACTCGCCCACCATGGCGCGCAATTTTGTGCAATCAAAACGGGGCATCAAGCCCTCCTATTCATAGGGAAAATTCTGTTATCTGATAGATATCGTGATCGTGTTAAGAATCAATCCCGAAAGCACGTCTTGGAGGGTTTTTCAGTTATTCCTCATAACCGCGAAACGCCAAACCTTCTGGCACCATCACAGTCGGGCGCTTGGGTAGATCAAACAACGACACCACAAAACTGCGCGATTTCAAATAAACATTATCAAAATCGCTTCCCAGCATCGATATGAAATCGGCCGGTGTCGCAAAGCCGCGTGCATGCATCGGTAAAATGATGCTGGAGCGCAACCGTTTCACCAGCTCTGACATGCCACCGAGGCTAAGGGTCATTGCCCCATCAATCGGCACCATAACCACGTCAAGACGGCCTATTTTGGCAAAATGCTCCTCGGTCAGCGCATGATGCAAATGCCCCAAATGGCCAATGCAGAGGCCAGCCACTTCAAAAATGAAAATCGAATTACCATTAATCTGATAAAACCCACCGTTGAGAATATCGGTCGTGACATTGCGGACAAGTACATCATCCACCTGCAGATAATGAGAGGCAGCACCCCCGTCGGGGTTCCAGCCGCGCAATACATGTTCAATTCCGGGGTCGGGGAAATCAGTAAAATGGGAGCTGTGCGCCCGGTTCATGGTCACCACACGCGGCACTTTCTCTCCCGCATATCCGGCAAAGTCTGTGGCAATGGTGACGCCTTTTTCAGATTCGATAATATAGGTAGAATGGCCGGAAAAGGTGATCCGCACTTCGTGGTTGGCAAGTCCCGCAACTTTAAAAATATTCGACGAACCGGCAGAAGCATAAATTACATTGGGCATGGATTGAGCAATCGCCAGACAGGTCGATGGTCTGCCCTGCGCCAACGCACCACTAAAAACGGCGAACAACAATGAAACGAAAGTAAAAAGCTGAAGAAACCACCTGAATATAGATATCATTGGACCACCTCCTCTTATAATACTTATCAACCTACCTCATATCTATCCCTTGAACCAGCGTCAGAGTTAAGGCCTGTGAACAACAAAACTTGAAAGCCCACAAAGTGCCGAACTCTGCAGATTTTTATGAAGCCCTGACGATAAGCGACAGTTTCGACGATTTAACCCGTAGCGATGCGTATGAACCATTGCCAAAAGACTGGCTTATTGGCACCGCAGATATAGTCGGCTCCACCAAGCAGATCGAAGCTGGTAATTATAAAACCGTCAACACCGTGGGAGCCGCCGTCATATCGGCCCAGATCAATGGCGCGGACGGCATGGGATTTCCCTTCGTCTTCGGCGGCGATGGCGCAGCATTCGCTTTCCACCCTGATCAGGAAGCGTCTGCCCGTAAAGCACTTGCAGAAGTGCGTCGATGGTCAAAGGATGAATTCGGGCTGGAATTACGCGCAGCAATCATTCCCGTGAGCGATATCCGTAAGGCCAAATTCGATGTCACAGTCGCCCGCTATCAAGCTTCAAAAGGCGCCGATTATGCGATGTTCAGCGGCGGCGGTGTGTCATGGGCTGAGAAACAAATGAAATCGGGAAAATACGCAATTGCCCCGGCACCTGTCGGTTCTCAACCAGACCTCACCGGCCTCTCCTGCCGGTGGACACCGATGCAATCTAAAAACGGCACGATCTTATCCGTCGTTATCCTGCCAGTGCCACAAGCCAAAGAGGCCGAGATTGCAAAAGTCATGCACGCAGTGGTCGAAGTAGCCGAAGGTATTGAGCGCGGAGGACACCCAATCCCCGAAGAAGGCCCGGGATATTCATGGCCCCCCAAAGGCATTGATCTGGAAGCAAGGGCAAGCCACGGCTCGATGCCGATTTGGCAGCGAAAACTTCAATTGCTGAAAGAAACATTCATCGCGCTTTTATTCTTCAGAACCGGCATTAGTGCTGGTGGCTTCGACCCAAATCACTACGTGCAAACCGTTGCCAAAAACGCCGACTTCCGAAAATTCGAAGACGGTCTGAAAATGACATTGGACTGCGATGCCAAATCGCAACAACAATTGGAAAAAATCCTACAAGAAGCATCGGACAAAAACATCGTCACTTACGGATTGTTTGAACAAGACGATGCAATCATGACCTGCATCGTGCCGTCGGTCACGCGAGATGATCATATCCATTTTGTAGATGGTGCCGCTGGCGGCTACACAAAAGCCGCCTCAAAAATCAAAGCGCAACAGGCCT
>JAESSK010000174.1 GCA_016764155.1 Rhizobiaceae bacterium | reverse complement strand
AGACAAGGTTTCTCCATTCGCCATCCTTGCTGAATTAAAACGTAACGATTCGTGAATTCATATACGGATAAAACAAAGTTAGCGGTTGTGTAGGGGCGACAAACAGCTATCTTCTTTTTTCAATATAGTTTTCAATGCACTCGGCTAACCCCATCATGAAGGAAATAATCGAAATATGGCTGCAACGCTGACTATTTCACTGGATGCCATGGGAGGGGATAGCGGGCCGCAAGTCGTACTTGCCGGCGCCGAGCTTGCACTTGAGCGAAAACCTTATTTGCGCTTCGAAATCTATGGCATTGAGGAAGAGGTTCTACCCATTCTCAAAAGCCTTCCCAAGCTTGAAGCTGTTTCAAATTTCCATGATTGTGAAATCTCCATTGCGATGGACGAAAAGCCGGGCAAGGCGCTGCGCAAGGGACGGTTTAAATCAAGCATGTGGCAAGCGATTGCTGCCGTAAAGGAAGAAACAGCAGATGCATGTATTTCTGCGGGCAATACTGGCGCATTGATGGCAATGGCCAAATTTTGCCTTCGCACTCAGGCAGGCGTTGATCGCCCGGCAATGGCAGCAATTTGGCCAACGCTGGTTGGGGAATCGATCGTGCTTGATGTGGGTGCCAATATTGGTGCTGATGCAGGGCAATTGATTGATTTTGCCGTCATGGGAGCCGCCATGGCGCGTGCGCTCAATGACTCGGAAAAACCGACCGTTGGATTGCTGAACATCGGCGTTGAAGAAGTCAAAGGGCAGGAAGATGTGCGCGAAGCAGGTAAGATTTTGCGCGAATCTGATCTTTCAAACCTGCATTATCACGGTTTCGTCGAGGGAGATGACCTTGGCAAGGGAACCGTGGATGTGGTGGTAACCGAGGGGCTATCAGGCAATATCGCATTAAAGACCGCAGAAGGCACCGCCAGACAGATTTCAGGCTATCTGAAGGCTGCCATGAACCGTACTTTATTGGCGCGGCTGGGATATCTGCTTGCCAAAGGTGCGTTTGACCAATTGCGTGAAAAAATGGATCCCCGTAAGGTAAACGGCGCTGTTATGCTAGGATTGAACGGGGTGGTAATCAAAAGTCACGGCGGCACAGACGCCGAAGGGTTTGCCGCCGCAATCGAAATGGGGCATGACATGGCAGCCAATGGCCTCTTGCAAAAAATCAAAAACGATCTCGAGCAGTTCAATCAACTGCGCTCTCAGGAAGAAACAGGACAAGACACATGATACGATCGGTGATCACGGGGTGTGGATCATACTTACCGGAAAATATTGTAACCAACNATGACCTAGCTAAAACCGTCGATACCACCGATGAGTGGATCGTCCAGCGAACCGGTATCCGGCAGCGCCATATTGCAGTTGAGGGCGAAACGACCGCAGACTTGGGCGAAAAAGCCGCCCGGGCCGCCATGAAAGATGCGGGCATCACGGCCGATGATCTTGACCTGATTATTCTGGCCACTTCGACGCCCAATAATACTTTTCCGGCCACCTCGGTCGAAATCCAGCATCGCCTCGGCATGAAACATGGTGCAGCCTTTGATACACAGGCTGTTTGCTCCGGTTTTGTGTTTGCGCTGACCACAGCCGACCAATATATCAAAACCGGTTTNGCCAAACGNATTTTGGTAATTGGTGCCGAAACCTTCTCACGCATTCTCGATTGGGAAGACCGCACCACNTGTGTGCTGTTTGGTGATGGTGCTGGTGCTGTTGTGCTTGAAGCGCGTGAAGGTGAGGGGAATGTTACAGATCAAGGCATATTGACCTGCCAGATACGCTCTGACGGCTCTCACAAGGATAAACTTTATGTGGATGGTGGCCCTTCCACAACCCAGACTGTTGGCTATCTGCGTATGCAGGGCAAGGAAGTCTTCCGCCACGCGGTTGGAATGATCACTGATGTGATTGTCGCCTCCTTTGAAGCCACCGGTCTTAACGCTGATGATTTGAATTGGTTCATTCCTCATCAGGCTAATAAACGCATCATTGATGCTTCTGCCAAAAAACTCAAAATATCCCCGGAAAAAGTGGTCATCACCGTTGATCATCACGGCAATACCTCGGCTGCCTCGATTCCGCTCGCGCTTTGCGAAGCGGTNGCAGATGGCAAGGTGAAGAAGGGCGATTTGGTGATGTTGGAGGCAATGGGCGGCGGCTTTACTTGGGGCGCAGTGCTGCTGCGCTGGTAAATTGAGCATCCAACGCATTCGTAAATTGCAATATTTGCAGTTTTATGGATTAGTTCCGCCAAGTTCTTGAATATTCTTTATCTTTGTCCTAACATCTATTGTGGTGTTCAGAGGTCTGTCTTAAGAAGTATACATGGTCACTGGAAATTGAGAAGTAGTTTTCCTGTTAAGCAATCGGGGATACAGTCTATTCGATTGCATTGTTTAGCGGGAAGTAGCTGAGGTCAATAATTATAAATGGAATTGCGTCATGGGGGGTAAAACACTGACCCGGGTGGATTTATGTGAAGCGGTTTACCAGAAGGTAGGTTTGTCTAGAACAGAGTCTGCTGATTTGGTTGANATGGTGCTCGATACGATTTGTACTGAAATTGTCAAAGGTGAATCTGTAAAGCTTTCATCGTTTGGTTCTTTTCACGTGCGCGACAAGAAAGAACGCATTGGTCGTAATCCGAAAACAGGCGAGGAAGTGCCTATCACACCGCGCCGGGTGATGGTTTTCAAAGCATCTAACGTATTAAAACATTCCGTGCTCGACGGAAATGGTGAGCAGTCTTAAAGCTGTATTCTACCTTTAAATGTCCACTGCTACAGAGGCGGCGGAACGGTTCTTTCTGAGCAATATTCATGAGAGCACTTTCCTAAATGTGGGAACCGATTTTCGGATAAATAGTGCCTAGTGACAAAATGCAGGCTCCTTTGAGCGCTTCGACGAGTTTCAAATAATCCCTTTTTTATCGGTTATCACCTTGTTTCTGTGACATTGTCGCCATTTTCTTTGCGTTCTTATTTTTCATCAATTATGTTTTNCCAGCAGGGGGTTAAATCCTCGACGCGGCAGGTCGTGCCGNCAGATTTGCTAATTGGAGACATCCCGGATGACCAAAAGCCCTGACGCATTTCGTACCATAAGCGAAGTATCCGATGAACTGGATTTGCCTCAGCATGTCCTGCGCTTTTGGGAAACGAGGTTCGCTCAAATCAAACCTTTAAAACGCGGCGGTGGCCGACGCTATTATCGGCCGGACGATGTGGATCTGTTGCGTGGGATTCGCCATCTTTTATATGATGNCGGGTATACAATTCGCGGCGTGCAGCGTCTTTTGAAGGAAAATGGCAATAAATATGTCATTGCTTTTGGGCGCGGAGAATACCCAGAAGATGCCGCACCGGTCGAGCCAAATCAGGTGGGAAGCCCCATTGAAGAAACCGCCTATGAAGAAGAGATGGCAGATGCAGGTGCTGCTCAATCTGCTGTAACGGTCGAAGAATTGGCAGGGCACCCAACGGCCAGTGGAAAATCAAAAGGCCTGCTCGGTCGTTTGCGCAATAAGGGCAGCGAATCGATACCNATTGGTGCCAGCGGAATAGAGATCAACGATGATGATCGTCGCCACCTGCAAGCAACCCTTTATGAATTACTTGAATGCAAGAGNCTTNTGGATCAGGTCCGTTAGGAAGNGGGCNGTNGTTCGCAGTCACCAAAGCAAAAAAGCTAGGATATCAGAGATATCCTAGCTTTTTTGTTATTCAAATATCATCGGGCGATTTTCANCGCCATCGACTTATTTAAGTTTTGTACCTGGTTTGCGACCCAAGCCCATTTTGCGGGCGAGCGAAGAACGTTCTTTCGCATAGTTTGGCGCTACCATCGGGTAATCATGCGGCAAGCCCCATTTTTCNCGATAATCTTCAGGCGATAGATTGAAATGAGAACGCAAATGGCGTTTCAGAGATTTGAATTTCTTGCCGTCTTCCAGGCAAATGAGGTAATCGTCGTTCAAAGATTTTTTGATCGGAACCGCAGGTTTGCGTTTTTCCGCAGACATCATTGAACGAGAACCCTTCAATCTTGCAAATGCGCCGTGCACATCACTGATCAATTTAGGCAGTTCTGCTGTAGATACTGGGTTATTACCTACATATGAAGAGACAACTTCCGCTGTCATTTCAAGGGTGTAATCTATGTCCTGATGTTCAGATCCTGCATTTGCCATCGGATTATTCATGGAATGTTCTTTCTTATACATAATTCGTCTTGCACCAGCTAGTTTCAGTAGAAAACACGCTAACTCAATGTGGGTTTCACTCATTTAAAGCTATAAAAAGGGAATTGAACCAAATCAATCGATCGATTATATATAATTCATGGATAAATTAGATTACTTAAGCATGAATGGTCGCCTTCTAAAGGTGTTCCTCTCTATTTTCGAGACAAATTCAGTTGGCGCGGCAGCGGATGAACTGGGAATCAATCAATCAACAGTCAGTTACAGTTTGGATAAATTACGCTCCTATTTGGGTGATCCATTATTTCTAAAATCTGGCAGGGGTATTACTCCCACTGAACATGCTATTATGCTGGCGCCCCGTATACGTTCACTTTTGAACTCTATGGAGGACCTTGCGCACCAACATGATTATCACCCGGAGGAAGATGATAGGCCCATTACGATGGCCGCCAACACACTCCATTTATTGCCGCAATGGGCGCTAATTTACCGTAAAATTGTCGAAGAAGCGCCCAACATGCCTGTTCGTATGCTGGAACTTGGTTCACGCGAAAATATTAGCGGTTTGCTCAATTCTGCCAACGTAGATTTGGTTTTTGGCGTGCGTCCTGATTCGTATGCCGACACTTTGGATGCTCAAGAAGTGTTTTCCCAGGCTCAAGCCTGTTTCTACGACCCTGACCATCGCGGNCCCGTGTATACACTTTCCGATTACGTTAATGCCAGACACGCCGTACTCGATTTTGGCTCAGGTAACAAAAGTATAACGGACACTGTGTTGGATAAAGCCGATAGATCGAGAAATATCACGCTCTTTGCGCCCAATATTGAAGCGCTCGCCACCTTGATCAAGGGAACCGATCAAATCGCGTCCTTTCAGAAAAACCTGTCAAAAACCGTCTTCAAGGAGTTTAATTGGTGCGAACCGCCTCTGGCATTGCCTCAAATCGACATCGACATGATATGGCATCGTCGCGATGAAAATTCAGGCCGAAGCCAGTGGATCAGGAACCTTGTTATATCCTGCCTGCATGAGGGCGTGGACGAATAAACTTCGCTAAATATTTATACACGCTTTGATTTGAGCGCCCTGAACCGCCGAAAATGGATATCCTTCTTTGTCTATTCCTAAACTCGTAATTTTTGATTGTGACGGCGTAATCGTCGATAGCGTGATGGCCCATTGCGAAGTGCAGGCGGAAAGCTTTGCCAAATACGGCCTCAACATAACCCCACAGGAAGTTCTTGGCTTTGGGGCTGGGAAACTGTCCACAATCGGAGATGCCGCCACGCGGTTGGGAGCAAAGCTTCCCGATGACTGGGTTGATGAAGTTTATCGCGAGATATTCGTGCGCCTTGAACTGGGTGTGGCCATTATTGATGGGGTATTGGATGTTCTCGATAGGCTCGAACATTCCTGCGTGCCTTATTGTCTGGCGTCCAATGGCAGTGAACAAAAAATGGCCATCATGCTGGAGAAAAAAGGCGTGCTTAAGCGATTCGAGGGCGCGATATTTTCAGCCCACACAATTGGCATCTGGAAACCAGAACCCGGATTGTTTCTACATGCCGCCAAATTTATGAAAATATTGCCACAAGATTGCGTGGTCATCGAAGACAGCCACACCGGCGTATTGGCGGCGAAACGGGCAAAAATGAAATGTTTTGGATATGCGTCGGAAGGTGATGGCGAAGCGTTGGAAAATGAAGGCGCAATCGTCTTTAACCACATGCAACAATTGCCAAAGCTCTTGGGGATTTAACGCCTGGCTTCAAGTTCAAATAGTATCTGAAAAATACGTCAAACGACTGTTTGACTGGTCGGGGCGAGAGGATTCGAACCTCCGACCCCATGCACCCCATGCATGTGCGCTACCAAGCTGCGCCACGCCCCGACCTTGGCGCAACTATATGCATAGGTTTNGCCGAATTCAATCACCGAATTGAACCATCCGTCGCCTAATTCTAATAGGCATTATCGGTGNTCAATAATTTGGCCGGNGTGATGAAGAGGATATAGAAATCCAGCATCAGCGACCAGTTTTCAATGTAATAGAGATCGCAACTAACCCGTTTTTTAATTTTTTCTTCATTATCAATTTCACCGCGCCAGCCATTGATTTGCGCCCAGCCAGTGACGCCGGGTTTTACTTTGTGACGGGCGAAATAGCCGTCGACCACTTCATCCCATAACTGGTTTTTTGTATGAGCGTTCACCGCGTGCGGGCGAGGGCCGACGAGCGATAGTTTGCCGGTTAGAACGTTGAACAATTGCGGCAATTCATCGATGGAAGTTTTGCGGATAAACCGTCCCACACGGGAGACACGGGGGTCGCCCTTGGTCACCACAGTCTTGGCATCAGCATCGGCCATCTCATGATACATGGAACGGAATTTCCAGATATTCACCACCTGATTGTTAAAACCATAACGCTTCTGGCGAAAGAACACAGGCCCCTTGCTTTCAAGCTTGATGGCAATCGCTGTTGCGACCATCACCGGAAATAAGAATATCAAAGCAGTGACCGAAAAGAACAGATCGAATGCCCGTTTTGTAACCGCATCCCAGTCAGCAATCGGTTTATCAAAAATATCGAGGAAAGGCACGGAACCCTCATAGCTGTATGAGCGTGGGCGAAAGCGTAATTTATTGGTGTGTGCAGATAGACGAATATCCAGTGGCAGCACCCAGAGGCGCTTGAGCAGCTGTAGAACACGGTTTTCAGCAGAGAGTGNTAGCGACACGATCAACATATCAATACGAGCCATGCGGCCAAATTCCACCAGTTCCTTCACATCGCCAAGCTTTGGATAGCCAGCAACAATAGCGGGAGATCGGTCATCTTTTCNATCATCAAAAATACCGCAAATGCGAATATCATTATCAACTTGAGCTTCCAGCGAACGGATGAGTTCAGCGGCGGGTTCCCCGCCACCAACGATCACAGCACGTCGTTCCAGCCTGCCTTCATGGGTCAATTTTTTGACATAGAAGGATACTGCCACACGAACCAGCAGCAAATAGCCTGTGCCAAACACAAGCCATAACCCGAACCAGACTCGCGAGAACTCATTGGCGGTTTTGGTGAAAAACGTCACCAGCAAGACAAATGTCAGCGCCAAGATAAACCCGGATATCACTTTGGACATTTGCGTAAGCAAATTGCGCAGAGATGATATCTGGTAGCCGTCCATCGCCTGAATAAAACAGATGGTCAAAAATCCACCCAGCGCCGAAGTGGTGAGATAGAGGGACTGAATATCCGTTTCCGGCCATACATAGGTGACGTAAAGCGCCAGACCGATAGCCTGTAGGCCAATAAATTCTATCAACCGAACAAATGCCGAAATCAGATGAGGTGAGGCCACATCTGCCGCGAATTGTTCCGCAACCTGACGCGCAAGATCATTCAGTTCGACTGAACGATTGTCTTTTCCATCATTATCGATGACCATATTTTTTACGGCCATTTTACTGAATATTTTTTCCGAATTTAAACTATCCGTACTCATGCCCTGTCCCCTTATTCCCGTCCCCAGGAAGCCGCATGTGAAAATTCACATACCAATTAGGTCAATATTTAAGGGAAAAACGCTAACAAAGANTGTTGCGCGGGGCATTTTGGCCGGAATCCGACAACTGTTCTATTGTAAGGATAACAACAGGTTAAATTGCTTCCAGGGTTTGGCGGTAGGCAGTTTCCATATTTTGCGCCATCACTTCGACGGAAAAACGTTCTGCCAGTTTGTTTGCTCTNTTGTCCACAATTGCTCTTTTGTTTTTGTCATCAAGCACTGCCAGCATCTGCGCTGCCAATGCATCTGCGTCGCCAGGTTCGCACATTGCATCTGTTTCACCTGCAAAAATTTCCGGGATNCCGCCAACATTGGTCACAACGAGAGGCATATGGGCAGCGATGGCTTCGAGCACAATATAGGGCATGGATTCCGCGCGCGAGGGAACAACAACAACCTTTGCTTTGGCAAACGCATTGCGGGCGGGCATGGCAGCGTGAACGCTGACGCAGTCTTCTAAACCNGTCATGGCAATNTGCTTGAGATATTTTTCCGTATCCGGCCCATCNCCAACAAATTCAGCNGTNATATTTTCATGTCCCGCCATGGCTTTGATTTTGGCGATTGCATANAGAAAAACATCGGCCCCCTTAAGGTCCCGCATCATCCCGATATAGAGGAAATCCGCCGGCTTGCGCTTGATACACACCGGCACATATTCTTCCGGCGAAAGGCCGTTATAGATGAGGCTGACACCGCAGGNTGGNTCAACNACCTTGTCGATAAACCCCTCTTTTTCATAATCACTNACGAATATGAAACGGTCCGTTTTTCGGCTTAACCAACGCTCGACTGCAAAAAACAGCTTCCCCTTGATAGAGGCTGCATCAAAGTGGATGCTGCCGCCGTGCGGACAATAGATTCGGGCAACGCGAACACCTGATACCCGAAGTAGTGAACCGGCAATTCGCCCATAAACGCCACCTTTGGCGCCATGCGAATGGATGATATCCGGTTTCAATTCCTTGATTATATTATATGTTTTCCAAGTGGCTGATATATCGAACCCTGAGATCGAGCGGCTCATGGGGATGCGGTGTAAGCCCAGCGCCAGATCAGGCTTTATCCGCTCAAATAGTTCCTCTTCAAAAGCACCGCCCGTGTTGTTGTCACAAATGATGCCGATTTCGTGGCCATTGGCTTTTTGCGCCTTAAGTAAGTCGCGCACGTGGCGAAAAATTCCGCCGACCGGAGAGCGGAAACAATGTACAATGCGAAGTGGGTTATTCGATGACATGAGAAATTCTAAACTTTGTTTGTCAAAACAGGCGCTCGCGCACGTAAATGGTATCTCCAGGCAAAATCGGATCGCTGATCGGCACACGGCCTGTCATCACCTGTCCATTCACCTGACGGGTTATATCNGTATTTCCCTGTTCTGCCCGGGCNGAAAACCCTCCGGCAATCGCAATTGCATTTTGAACNGTCATGCCCGGCACGTAGGTATATTGCCCGGACGTGCCAACTTCACCCATGNTGAAANATGGGCGATAGCGGTCAATTTCAACGGAGACGTCGGGATCGCGTAAAAATCCTTTGCGCAGGCCGGTAGCAATCGCTGCCTCTAATTGTTTGGTTGTTCTGCCGCGCGCATTGACCGAGCCAATCAGCGGCAGGGCTAGAAANCCAGCTTTATCGACAGCATAGGTGTTCGATAAATCGGTTTGGTCAAAAACAGTTACCCGCAAACGATCTCCCGCATCCAGCGTATAGGCGCGGTTCAACACAGCATGGAAAGCCTCATTTGTAGGCTTATAGGTAGAACAGGCGGTGAGGAACGTAGACGTAAGCGTCAACGCAACACCAAGATATAATGCTCGAACCNTTTTGTTTGCTTTTGTCTGGAACATAGGTCCCGATACCCTCAATACANATGGGGCACGCCGATGAAATNAGAGGCGAGCCAGTACTTGAGGCATNAAACATCCATTATGGTTAATACCGAGTAAACCGATGGAATNTTTCATTATCGCTTTGGTGACAAAANGACTGTCACGGCCAATGCGTGANAATATCGTTAAGCATTTGTTAATTATAACTATTTTCTAGAATTGTCNCGCAACCNGCATATTCCGTATCTAGCGTCTGAAGANATCCGCCTTCTTCGCACGNGCCTTGCGTACAAGGTTCCAAAGAAAGGCGTTTGAACGGACATTACGTTTAATAATACACCACAATTTATAACCAGCCACGATCGGTATCGCGCGTTTGGAAAGCGGCAATAANACGTCGCTTAANAGGACCTGTTTTTGACACCAGGAACGCTTATAGCGCTCATCACCGCAGCCAAGATCGACAGATTTATAGCCCTTTTCTGCGCAATATTCGAGCATCAGATAGAGCAGCATTTCGCCCGGGCTGGTATGGCTCAATTCGTCATCGGAAATGGAACTGAAATATCCACTCAAATGGGTGCCAAAGCGCCCGCCGCCAAAAACAGCNCGTATTTCNCCACCGATCTCCAGCGCAAATAATTCCAGACTTGAAGATTGCTCTTCTTCAGGAATGGTCGCGAGTTTGCTCAAAAATTCGCAGGAACTTGGTGTTGAAAACACATCCTGAATGCCTTGTTGTGCAAAGCGGTGTGATTTTTGTGCTCGAAACACATCAAGCAATTTCAGTGCTTCGCCAGCGCTTGCGGGAACAACCAGCCGGAAACCACCGGCCTTTTCAGCTGCGCGAACCTGCGAGCGGAATTTCTTGCGCTTGCGTTTGCCATTNCCATGGTTGAGCACCCCATCAAAACCATCTTCAAGATCGATGAAAAAGGCACTGTGTATGGATTCTTGATAAGGCAGTTGCAAAATAGGGTTGCTCTGTCCGCCCCACTCAAGGGGTTGGCAACACAATCTGGCAAAAACAACGCCNGGNACNAGGCTGCCAATGCGCTCAAACAAAGCNGCGAAGCTTTCNGAATTGCTATTTTTGAGCAGTTCAGGNTGAAACAGGCCCATGCATATATTGGCNTGCTTTCCACCAACCCAACGCAAATGCTTGATGATATTTCCNTCAACCACTAAGGGNAAAATGAAATAGGGTTTGCCATCACGCGATCCGGTGATGATCATGGTTTGGCACNGCTCGTCTGCTTCCAGCGTCTTTAAGCACGTATCGACCCAGTTATAGGTCTGATAGACCGAGACGGAAGCAACCCGCTCCANCTCTTTCCACGAATCCTTNAATCCAGACGCNCGATCGGCCACGAGAATATCTAAATTCTCGAANCAAATTGTCGTATCCGATACTTTACTTACAGTGCTGCGCCGCTCAAGGACCGGCAATTCTGTACATACCGCTGAATGCATCCGCGGGGCTCCCAGTATTTTCTTTTCATTTTTTTAGCAACTGAATCTAAAGAATTCATGTTCTAGATTGAGAACTAAGAAGTTTGGTAAACGATCCGTTTCACCAAAAACATCAAATTTACTGAATTCAGTGTGGGCATCATGGCAAGCAAATTATTCAGCGCTGATTTTTTGCGCAAACTGATCATGAACGGGATATATTTCTCCGGNGCGCATATCGTTTGCAANCGCTGGACCTGTGGCCTTGGNTCNATATTGATGTTGCACCATGTGCGCGANGAGGAGCCCAAGCCCTTTTCNCCNAACAGNCANTTGACNATTGCCCCGCAATTTCTAGATGACATGCTGGCTTCACTTGTNGACGAAAATTTTGATTTCGTCAGTTTGGATGAAGCCGTTGCNCGTGTGGAACATTCAAATGAGCATCGCTCAAAAAATCCATTTTTGGCAGTCACATTGGATGATGGCTACCGCGATAATATGGAGAACGCTGCNCCAATTTTTCGCAAGTATAATATGCCCTATACAATCTATGTGGCTCCGGGCTTCGTGGACGGATTTACCGATTTATGGTGGGAAGATCTGGAAAATATTATCGCCATGCGTGACACAATTTTCCTTGATCTCGATGGCGGGCGTGAGGAAATCGACACTTCCACACCTGAATTAAAGGCACAGGCATATGCCAATTTGATGAGTTATCTGACAGGCACAGCCGATGAGGAACGCCAGCGTAGAATTGTTAAAAACCTGGCCATCCAATATGGCTATGACGCCGCTGCCCATCGCCAACAACAAATCATGAGCTGGTCTGAAATTGCTGAATTAAACAAAGATCCGCTCTGCACCATTGGTGCCCATACGATCAGCCATCCAGCCCTTGCCAGATTAACNGAAACCCANGCNAAATTCGAAATCAAGGAAAGCGCCCGGGTAATCGAATCGGAGNTAGGTGAATGGCCAAAACACTTTGCTTANCCCTATGGTATGCGAAAAGCAGCGGCACGCCGTGAATTTGATATTGCCAAAGAATGCGGTTTTGCCTCAGCCGCAACCACACGCCACGGAGTGGTGCACGCTGTCCATAAAGACCACCTGACAGCCTTGCCGCGCATTTCTGTAAATGGTGGTTATCAGGCACCGCGTTATATCAAAACTTTGATATCCGGAATTCCGGCGATCCCGCAAAACAAGGGCAGGCGACTAAATGTCAGCTAGGGTCTGGATTCTTTCCCTTTGACATCCAACTGATCAGCCACATGGCAGGCAGAACCCACAACAGGCCGGTAAAGAAGAAATAGATGAGGTGAACCCACCATTCGGAATCCGCCAATTTAACACTGGCAATCGTCGTCGCCACNAGCGCATAAACAATGACCAGCACGACGATGAGAACTGTCCCAANTAGTTTTCTCATGGATGGTGACATAATTCGAACCTTGTAATTTCTTTTTCATGAGATGCTTAGCCCATCCGGCAGTGCAAAAACAGTCGAAAAAACAACTGCCCCGCGATCATATGTCCCTTGCCTTGTCATGTGGTCTATCCCATTTGTAATANCAACAAAGGGGCAAGGTATTGCAGCAAAATATCAGTTTGAATGAAGCCATTTCAAATCGCACCAGCAGCCATCGGCTGCAAATCAGGCTGTGGCTATATCTGATCTGCATAATGGTCTTTGCAATGGTGCTGGTCGGCGGTGCTACCAGATTGACGGATTCCGGCTTGTCCATCACCGAATGGAAGCCCTTTCTCGGCATCATTCCGCCGCTTTCCCTTGCCGACTGGCAGGACGTCTTCGCAAAATACCAGCTCATTCCCGAATACACCCAGATCAATCAGGGCATGAGCCTGNCTGAATTCAAATTTATCTTCTGGTGGGAGTGGGCGCATCGTTTCCTTGGCCGCATCATCGGCTTTGTATTCTTCCTGCCGCTGGTGTTTTTNTGGATGACCGGACGGATAGAAAAACAAATNAAACTTCANCTNGTNTTNCTGNNNTTCCTCGGTGGATTACANGGNGCNGTTGGNTGGTGGATGGTNACATCCGGNNTGGTTGATCGNGTGGATGTNAGNCAATATCGCCTNGCNATCCANTTGATCATAGCCTGCTTCATTTTCGCCTATGCCTTTTGGGTGGCGAGNGGNCTGGCNCCGATTGAACAAAGGCCCGCNCCATCATGGTTGAAGCTGGCTGCTCCTTTGGTNGTNCTGCTNATANTNNTNCANATTTTCCTCGGTGGNCTGGTGGCNGGGNTNGANGCAGGGCTTGCCTTTAACGACTGGCCGCTAATGGATGGCGCAATTGTTCCCGACGGCATGGCGGTGCTATCGCCCAATTGGATCAATTGGTTTGAAAATCCCAAAGCGGTACAATTCAATCACCGTATTCTGGCCTATTTCCTGTTTGNCGTCGTATTTCTGCAAATGCTGATGGCAAGAGGCATTGCGGCCCATGGGGGCAGGGCGANATTCCTGTTCGCAGTGATATTTGCGCAGGCGGCTTTAGGCGTAACAACGTTGGTATTGCAGGTGCCGCTAAATTGGGCACTGGCCCATCAGGCAGGGGCGATCATCGCACTGGCCGTAGCAATGGCCAATTGGCGTGCGATGGTNGGNAGCTATTCGCAGTAACNGGTAGCTTAGGCCGACAGCATCAANTCCAGATTTTGAACCGCAGCACCAGAAGCACCTTTGCCAAGGTTATCCANNTGCGCGACCAAATTCACATGACCTGTTGCATCAGAGCCGGTGACATAGAGCTTCATGATATCCTGCCCGGCCAATGCTTCCGGCTCGATACGTGCAAGCGAAGCTGTCTCATCCANTGAAACCACCTGAACAATATCCTGCCCGGCATAATGATCCGCCAGNGCNGAATGAACNGANGCCACAGANCCATTATTCAANCCNTCCAGATGNAAAGGCACATTGACNAGCATCCCNTGCGCAAAGCGCGCAACNGCAGGNGTGAATATCGGCCGTTTTGCCAAACNACAATGGGCNANAATTTCNGGCACGTGCTTATGTTCCAGCGTCAGNGCATATTCAAAGAATACNGCTGCGATATGCTCGTCATTATCGGCATTTTCNATTTTNGCAATCATCTGCTTGCCGCCGCCGGTATAGCCGGAGACAGCATTGATGGTCAGCGGATAATCAGCACCAAGAACGCCAGCATCAACNAGCGGTTTGATNAAAGCNATCGCACCNGTTGAATAACAACCGGGATTNGAAACCCGNGNNGCACCAATNATTTTNNCNCGNTGNGCAGCNTCNNNTTCNGCAAAGCCATAAACCCAATCGGCATGGCTACGGTGNGCGGTCGATGTATCAATNAGNCGCGTGGNGGTGTTNCCCGCATCCTGCAAAATCTGCACNGCTTCACGGCTCGCATCATCCGGNAGGCACAATATCGCGATATCGGCAGCAAGNAGCATCTCGCGCCTTCTNTCCATATTGCGCCGTTCTTCATGCGGCATGGAAAGCACCGAAANATCACGGCNGTCGGCAAGGCGTTGTCTNATTTGNAGCCCCGTTGTTCCGTGTTCGCCGTCGATGAATATTGTCGGTTGCATGATAATCTCTGTTTTGTTGATTTTCGACCGTTCTGGCCGCGTTGAGGATATACCTTGCAATCTGAAATCCTGCAACCAATAACATTCTGCTTGAAAAATCGCAGCCATCTGGCAAGAGTAGTTTCACATTCAAAAATATATAAACATACTGGGAGTGCACACATGGCGCTGGCAAATGATCGTAAAATCTGGACATGGTTCGAGGGCGAATGGCATGAGGGAAATCTGCCGATTTTGGGCTCTGCCGACCATGCCACATGGCTGGGAACGCTGGTCTTTGATGGTGCGCGCGCATTCGAAGGCGTTGCACCCGATCTTGAACCCCATTGCGCTCGTATCACAGCCTCTGCCGAGGCCATGGGCATGCGCGCACCCATGACTACCGAAGAAATTCTGAAACTGGCGAAAGAAGGCATCGCCAAATTTGACGACGATGCTGAACTCTATATTCGCCCAATGATCTGGTCCACCCGTGGGGAAGGATCAACCATGGTAGACCCTGATCCGGATTCATCCGCCTTCGCGCTCTGCCTCGAAGAAGCCCCGATGGCCGAACCGGTCGGCATCAGGATTACCACCACAAAATTCATCCGCCCAAGCCTTGAATCCGCAACCGTCAACGCAAAGGCCGCGTGCTTATATCCAAACAGCGCCAGAATGCTGAAGGAAGCATCCGACAAAGGCTTCGGCAACGCCATCGTTTGCGACGCCTTGGGCAATGTGGCCGAAACCGCCACCGCCAATATTTTCATGGTCAAGAATGGCGAATATTATACCCCCATTCCAAACGGTACTTTCCTCGCAGGCATCACTCGCAAGCGGGTTATTCAGCTATTGAGCGATGCTGGCGAAACCGTTCACGAGGGCATTTTGAAAATCGAAGATTTCAGAAACGCTGACGAGATTTTCATCACAGGCAATTACCCGAAAGTAATGCCGGTTATTGCCTTCGACGAGCAGGAATATGAATATGGCGAAAAGGGCCAGCTAGCGAGAAAACTCTACTGGGATTTCTCGCACGGCAGGATCTAATCAATCAGGCAATGGCGTCATGCCCAACGGTAATGACGACATTGCCGACCTTATGTCCCTTGTCCACATAGGCATGGGCTTGAACCATTTGTTCCAGCGTATAACTTCTGTCGATGACTGCTTTGAACTTTTTCGATTCGATGAGTTCGCGGAAAAAATCAAGGTCTTCCGCTGTTTCACTCATAACGCCGGAAATCACTTTTCGACCGCTGGTGAGCGAGGCGCATAGGCCTTGGCGCATTTCTTTTAGCCCTGCTGAAGCCATAAGATAGGTGCCGGTTTTTGTGAGCGACTTCACACCTGAAGAAAACGAACTCTTGCCAACCGTTTCAAAAATGATGTCGTAGGTTTTGCCGTTCTTAGTGAAATCCTCTTTGGTGTAATCAATAACTTCATCAGCCCCCAGAGTTTTCATCANNNNCAGATTAGCGCCNCTGCANACNGCNGTGACATGCGCGCCNAAATTTTTGGCAAGCTGCACCGCAGCAGTNCCNATTGCNCCGGANGCNCCGTANATCAAAACATTCTGCCCGGCNTGGATGTTTGCTTTTCTTAAAAAATACAGNGCCGTATTGCCCCCGAAAGGAATGGCCGCCGNTTCTTCATANGTCATGTTAGCGGGTTTGATGGCNATNACGCCGTCNTCAGACAGGGTGATATATTCNGCATAGGCACCCATCGTCATNCAGGTGGCGGCGTAAATTTCATCTCCAATTTTGAANCGCTGNACGTCTTTGCCAACNGCCTCGATCACGCCCGANAGAACATACCCAAGAACCGGAGATTTGGGTTTNGTNAGGCCAAAAAACAAACGGATGATGGCTGGNTCAGCTTTNCGCATTCGCACNTCGCCNGATGAAACGGCGGTCGCGTATATTTTGACCAATATCTCATTGTCCTTCGGTTTTGGTTTTGCGATTTCCCCAAGATGGAGAACTTCTGGTGCGCCATATGCGGGGCAAATAACTGCTTTCATAATCTTAAATTCCATTTTGATTGTTTCGTTGACAGTTATATACGCTCAGGCTTTGATGATTTAAATTGACTAGTTTCGTTAGTTTGATATGCATTTATGCATGGATAGACGTTCAATAAAATTCGACTGGAACAGAGCTAGAGCTTTTCTCGTAACGGCGGAAGAGGGCTCGTTATCGGCGGCAGCACGCGCACTCGGCATGGCGCAGCCTACGCTGGGAAGGCAGGTCAGTGCACTGGAAGAAGAGCTCGGCGTCGTATTGTTCGAGCGGGTGGGGCGGGGGCTGACTCTCACGCCCAGCGGATTGGAACTGCTCGACCACGTGCGAGCCATGGGGGAGGCGGCCAGCGCTGTCTCGCTCACATCCTTCGGCCAATCTCAATCGATCGAAGGCAAAGTCAGCATCTCGGCCAGTGATACCTATGCCGCTGTATTGCTGCCGCCGATCATTGCCAAACTGCGCGTGATGGAGCCGGGGATTGAAATCGAGATCGTTACCTCAAATGCCCCAAGCGATCTCAGAAAGCGCGAGGCGGACATAGCAGTTCGCAATTTTCGCCCCACAGAACCGGATTTGATCGCCAAGAAAATCAGAGACGTTCCGGCAAGGCTCTACGCTACCCCAAAATACCTCGAACAAATAGGCAATCCAACGCTGCCTTATGATCTTCGAGACGCTGATTTTATCAACATTGATGGCAGCGACGCATTCATGGATGGCCTCAATAGGATGGGCCTTAACCTGACCAAGAAGAATTTCCCGATTCTGACTGAAAATTACCTGGTCATGTGGGAATTGGTCAAACAGGGAGTAGGGATAGGCATTCTAGACGGAAATATCGGCGACGCGGAACCGCTAGTCCAACGCGCGCTCCCCGATCTAGAACCACTCATCTTCCCGATCTGGCTAGTAGCCAACCGAGAACTAAGCACAAGCCGCCGCATCCGCATGGTCTTTGATCTGCTAGCCGAAGAATTAGCCAAATAGCCCCTACAAACTTTTCACAAATCCATCGTTCAAGACCGCGAAGAGCGGTCCGGCGCTAATGCGCCGCCCATACGGAGGCCTGAGCGAAGCGAAGAAACGCCGTGAGCACAAAAAAAGGGCTCGAAAAACGAGCCCTTTGATAATTCGTAAATATTGAAAACCAAACTTAACGTTTGGAGAACTGGAAGCTCTTACGGGCTTTCTTACGACCGTATTTCTTACGTTCCACAACACGTGAATCGCGAGTAAGGAAGCCGCCTTTTTTCAAGACTGCGCGTAGCTCAGGCTCGAAATAGGTCAGTGCCTTGGAAATGCCGTGGCGAAGTGCGCCGGCCTGACCTGAGAGGCCGCCACCCTTAACGGTAGCAACAATGTCATACTGGTCTTCACGAGCCGCAGCGATGATTGGCTGATCGATAACCATCTGCAAAACAGGGCGGGCGAAATATTCGTCACGCGTCTTTTTGTTGACGATGATTTTGCCTGTACCCGGCTTGATCCAAACGCGAGCGATCGCATCTTTACGTTTGCCGGTTGCATAGGCACGGCCCTGTGCGTCGAGCTTTTGCTCATAAACAGGAGCTGTGCTTTCAGCAGTTGCTTCTGCAACAACAGCAGCTTCGCTACCTTCGGCAGCAGCAGCGGCACCTACAGCAGCGCCAAGTTCTTCAAGAGAATTGATGTCAGCCATCGTTATGCGCCCCTTTTGTTTTTAGAGTTCATGCCTGCGATATCCAGAACTTCTGGAGTCTGCGCTTCATGACCATGATTGGCATCTGCATAAACACGCAGATTACCCAATTGTTTGTTCGACAGGGAACCGCCCGGCATCATGCGTTCAATCGCTTTTTGAACCACACGCTCAGGAAACTTACCTTCAAGGATCGCTTTTGCACTACGTTCCTTGATGCCGCCGGGATAACCGGTGTGCCAGTAATATATCTTGTCGGTATATTTTTTACCGGTGAGTTTCACCTTGCCAGCATTGATGATGATGATGTTATCGCCATCGTCCACATGCGGGGTGAAAGTCGGTTTATGCTTGCCACGCAGACGGGATGCAACAATGGAAGCCATGCGGCCAAGAACAACGTCCTCGGCATCCACAATGAACCATTTTTTAACAACCTCAGCAGGCTTCTGTGAGAAAGTTTTCATATCTCGGCCCTTAAGTTTGAATTAGAAAATGAAAGCGCAAAACGCGCCCCAAAACAAAACAAGCCCACAAGGGGCTCTGTTGAGGGTGTTTATAGGGAAGGGGAAGAAGGGCGTCAAGCGGTTTGTTTTGAGGTTAGTGGAAATTTACCAATTAAATCAATGGGTTAAAATTAAGGTATTATGATACCGTAGGTTTTTGGCGTTGTTATTTTTGACAATCCCAATGTTACCACAATTGGATTCCCTAATGCTCGAGGGAGAATCAACTAGAGTAAAAATAAATGTCAGACAATATCACTTTCAATTGCACTACCTGTGGCAAGCCTGTTCTCATTGATAACGACAACCCACCCAATGATGAAGACATTTTTTCCTGCATGGAATGCGGGTTCGAGTTTGGGAAGTATTCCGACGTCAAAAAGGCCATGATTGAGCTTGCCAAGCGTGAGGTCGGTAGGATGGTCAAGGACAGTTTCGGTGTTAAGCCGACTTGGACAAAGAGCTAGCGCCTAAACTTTGCGGGAATGGCGGCCTTGTCCGATTTTCTCTATTGAAGATGTTTAGTTCATTGGCCCTATACACAGGATGTAAGAATGGGAAATCAACCAAAATTCAAGAGTGCGTTTAGGCTCCCAGATGGGTTGGATACCGATGATCAAATAACATACTCAGTTGGTGCGCTAATATATGTTTGGTCCGGCTGCGAGAGCGCTTTTATGTTCCTGCTACGTTGCTTGATAGGGAAAGGTGAAGACGATAGTGCACAAATTATCTGGTTGACCAACCAAAACATCAACAACAAACTGCAGTTGGTAATTCATATTTGCAGGACCAAAAACATTCCAGAAGTAACGGTTCAAAAAATTGTAAAATTTGCCAAAACCTTTAAGTCCATCAGCAAAACTAGAAATATGTACTGCCATGGTTATCATGGTGGTTCAGAGGAAGTTGATGNAATCAGAAGTCTGGAGTACGCAGTACTGGACAGTGCTGATAGCCCGAATATTTNTTCCCATAAACGTAAAATACNCGATAAAAAGGCGTTACAGGAACTAGTAGCCACCATTGTTCGAGCCGAACAATTATTTGTTGAGATGCACCCTACTCTAATTGAAGTTCATAATCTTTCTGAAGCGTACGCCGTAGCCCCCCCTGAACTGCCTCCGCAATACCGATAAACGCCATCTTCGGATCGCTCTTGCTGTATTCTGCAAGTGCTTCCGTCCCTGCTCCAATCATTTTCCTCGTGATAACAATTTTTTGTCTTTGGCATTATGTGGTTCTTTTTTATAGCGCAAGGGGCTGTGTCTTATGGGGCTTTTTGGTGTTCTCCTGCGTTGGCTTTGCAAACTTACCTAGCGTTTTATCAAGCCGCTTCTCATCATTATCTGTTTCTAGCTCGCGAGCGGCCTCTTTGAACTTGTCTGCTTGTGGTTTTTCTTTGGTCATATCATATCATATTCTTTTCTGGGTAAATTGGCTCACATCGATCTAAGGCAATTACACTCTGCGCTATTGGTGTTGTTATCTTTGGTTAACTCACAATTTGACCTCAGTGCCACCATTGTCTTTCATAGTGTCCTTTCAGAATGAGGATCGAAAACAGCCTATTCAGACTGTATTCATACTGGATTTGCAAATTTACGGGTGTCTACATAGTTTGTGCAGATACTAGCCCGCTATCCAGTCGCCCCTTGGATGGTGGGCTTTTTATTGGAGGAATGACAACCGCTTCCAAAAAAGAAAGTCAGGTAAAAAACTTCAACCCAATTCCCAATATCAACCCGCCCCAAATGATGGAATTCAAGAACGAGCGCATAATGCCTTGATCTTCCACAACGGTAATATTCATCCGCCTTAGAATGAAATCCCCCGGGAAGAAGAGAATTGCAAAAAACATATTCAGAAATGCCATGACCTGCTCCTTGGTTTCTACATCTTATATGCGAGATCAATGTCGGAATTATCGAGTCAGGGCTTTGATTTAGAACAAAAACAATCGGTGAATGAAGCATGGCAGATGTAGAAATAACACCCTTTCAATCACTTAGTGTTATCAAGCTTTCCGCATCACATACGACCCCGGAGCATCCTCAATTGGCTTGTGCTTTTTTGAGCCCATCTTGGGTGGGGAGACCATCTTGTCGTTTCTATCCAAAATCCACTTATGCCAGTGCGGCCACCATGAACCTGGGGTCTCATTGGCGTTTTCAAACCAGCTGTCAAAATCGCCTACCGGTTTGCCGCCGGTCCAGTATTGATATTTGTTGCCTGCGGGTGGATTGACCACGCCTGCGATATGGCCGGAACCGGTCACCACATAGGTCACC
>JAESSK010000173.1 GCA_016764155.1 Rhizobiaceae bacterium | reverse complement strand
GCCGACGATATCTGATGGCGCACCAAAACGCGTCCAGCTTGTATAGGCGCAAAGCATATCAAAGCGGCAGCGCAGCTCCGTTGCAACAATGGTCATCAAGGGAGAATTCCCCCCATGGGCGTTGAGCAGAACCAGTTTGCGAATGCCATATGAATGAAGCATTTCGCCAAAGGATATCCAGCGCTTCAAGGCATCTTCATAGCTCAGGGTTTTACTCGCAGGATAATCAGAATGCTCCGGCGAATAACCAATTTCTTCGACGGGTAAAAATGTTACGGGCAGCTCCCCTGCCAACATCGGTTTCAACCGATCGCATATGCCCCGTGCAATGATCGTATCTGTTTCGACGGGTAGATGTGGACCGTGCTGTTCGGTAGCGCCTAGCGGCAAAACGGCGATCCAGTTTGAAGTATCGGCAGCGCTGATTTCGGCTTCGCTCATTTGACGCCAGTCAGGGTTTGGCAACATTATAATGCCTCCTCAAACAGGGCTTTTGCAGCGGCACCGTGGGCGCGGCGAAGTTCTTTGATATCGCACCCGACAGGCAGGCCTTCTTCGACCGTCCATTTGCCTGCAATCATCACGCGGTCGGCGGCATGTGCCCCGCAAAGAACCAGAGCGGCAATAGGATCGCCTGCGCCGGAAAAACGCAATTCATCAAGAGTAAAGAGGGCGAGATCAGCCTGCTTGCCGACGGCAATTTTTCCGATGTCGTCGCGGCCCAGGCAACGTGCAGAACCTTCGCTTGCCCAGCGAAGAGCATCGAGGTGGGTGACGCCAGCGGCGCCATATCGCAACCGGTTGATCATCAATGCGTGGCGCACGCCTTCCATCAAATTGGAATTATCATTGGAAGCAGAACCATCGACCCCAAGCCCAACAGGGCTACCGGCTTTTTCCAACTCCATGGTGCGGCACTGGCCGGAAGCAAGCACCATGTTGGAGGTCGGGCAATGGCATACACCGACGCCGTGCGCACCGAGACGTTTGATTTCGCTGTCGTTGAAATGAATGCCGTGGGCGAGCCAAGTATTGCTATGGAGCCAGCCGTTTTCTTCCAGATAATCCACCGGACGGCAGTTGAATTTTTCAATGCAATAGGCATCCTCATCATGGGTTTCACCTAAATGGGTATGGAGGCGGCAATTGCATTTTTTGGCCAGTTCCGCCGTTGATTTCATTAATTCCGTCGTTACCGAAAAGGGAGAACAGGGAGCCAGCGCCACCTGCGTCATCGCGCCATCGGATTGATCGTGATAGAGCGAAATTACCCGCTCGCAATCGATCAATATTTCGTCTGTATCCTGCACCACGCTATCGGGTGGCAAGCCACCATCTTTTTCAGATAAATCCATGGAGCCGCGATTGAGCGTGATGCGCATGCCCAATTTTTGTGCCTCATCGGCCTGAATATCCATCGCGTCTTCAATGCCTGATGGATAAAGATAATGGTGATCGGAAGCTGTGGTGCAGCCGGACAACATTAATTCGGTCAAGGCCAATCTCGTCGCCAGGCGAAAACTATCGCGGTTTACAGCTTTTGCCCAAACCGGATAAAGCGCTGTCAGCCAACCGAATAATTCCTTATTGATTGCATCAGGATGCGCCCTTGTGAGGGTCTGATAAAAATGATGATGGGTATTGATCAAGCCCGGCAAAACCACATGGTTGGAGCAATCAAAGGTCTTGCTCACTTTGCTTCTCGGCGTTTTTCCGGACGGCACCAATTCAACAATTCTGCTGCCCTCAATGACCAATCCGCCGCCTGCATTACCTTCAAGGATCGCCAGCGGGTTCTTCAGCCAAATTCTGTTTTCGCTTTGCATCATTCGCCCAATAAGAGGTGCGTAAGGCGGCTTGTCAATCAGCAAGTTTCGCGATTTAAGGGCGTTGGCGGGGCGGTCAATTCACTTTTTTGTTTGCCAGTTGATAAATTTATGGTTCACTTAGGAAAAATAAGGGTAAACCCTGGGGAGAATTCATACCATGTCGAAAGGCGAGGAACTGATTGAGGCGTTGATACACACCGCGCGTCTGTGCCGAACATTGCGTTCGGAACTACTGTTAAAGCACGGACTTTATGTGGGGCAAGATACGCTGCTACGCTGTCTTGATGAGGAAGATGGCCGCTCAATGGGCACTTTGGCAGGCCTGCTTCGTGTACGCCCACCGACGGTTACAAAAATGGTCACTCGCATGTCTGCACAAGGGTTTATCGGACGTAAAACCAACCCCATAGATAGCCGCCAATCCAATGTATTCATTACAGAAAAAGGCGCTAAGGTGATGAAGAAAATTGACAAGGCATGGCGGAAAACTGAAAAAACCTCCTTGTTCAATGTTGGAAAAAAGCGCAAAAAAGAACTCGCTAAATCTTTCCAGCAGATATCGGAAAATATCCAAGACCACCAATCAGGCAATGCCAATTTAGAAGTTTGAAGGCTTTCCCCTTGAAAGAAAAAGTTACCCTTTCGACCATTGCTGAACATTTGGGCGTTTCAACAGCGACCGTTTCTCTGGCCCTTCGTGATAGTTCACTGGTGGCCAGTACAACACGGGAAAAAATCAAGCAAAGCGCTGCTGAGCTCGGCTATATCTACGACCGCCGCGCTGCCAGCCTGCGCACCTCACGCTCGGGTATTATCGGCGTTTTGATGCATGATATCGTCAACCCGTTTTTTGCAGAAATTCTCATTGCAATCGAAGATGAACTGGAAGCAAGTCGACGCATTTTTCTGCTTTGTAACCACCGGGACAATTTAAATACCCAAACCAATTTCATCGACACATTGCTGCAATTTGGGGCCGATGGCGTCATCNTATCGCCNGCGATTGGCACNAGCCTTTCCGACATTGAGAAAATNGAAAANAACGGTCTNCCNGTTGTTTTGGTGGCGCGCGATATTCCCAANGCCACGGTGCCGGTGTTTCGCGGCAACGANAAAAAGGGCATCCAGATTGCCACCCAGCATTTGATTGATCTGGGGCACCGCGAAATTGCNTTNGTNGGNGGACGCCGGGAAACATCCACNGGACGNGATCGCCGGGATGGCTATCTGGCAGCNNTGCANGAAGCNGGTATNGAACCGAACCCTGANCTACAAACCGGGTCGCAACCCACCAGACAAGACGGCTATGACTGCGTTCGGGCGTTGTTTGAATCCGGTCAAAATCCCACGGGTATCGTTTGCTTCAATGATCTATTAGCCTTCGGCGTCATGAGCGGGCTACGTTCCATTGGCAAGGAACCCGGGGTCGATGTGTCCGTTACCGGTTATGATAATATCGCGGAAGCGGAGATTTTCTCCCCTGCCCTCACTACCGTATGGAATGGGCAGCAGGAAGTGGGAAAACTGGCTGCACGCGCCATGGTGGAGATTTTGCAAGGCAACCGACCCAGCAAAAATCACGTATATTTCGAACCGGAATTCGTAGAGCGCAACAGTACGCGACGGATTAAATAGCCAGTTGGTTTCCCCGAATGGCTGCTTCCAGATTGTCGACGACTGCGGCCAGTTTCTCATCAATCAGGTGTAGATATTCTGTCCAGTCATCCACGTGGTTGAGATCATCCTTGCCGTCTGAAATGCCCCGTAGAGCAATCATTGGCACATCGAAAAACTGGCAGGCGCGCAAAATCGCGAAGCTTTCCATGTCGACCATATCCGCATCAATTTTTGCATAGGCATTACCGGAAATGATATTGGCGCCGGTGGAGAGGCGGGCGGATGGTACGCCGGGTAATTGCAGCGCGAGATTAATTTCAGCGGGCAAATCAAGGAACGGCGTACAGCCTTTTTCAAAGCCGAGAGGAGACGCATCCATATCCCGATAGGATAGCGAACTTGCCTGATAGATTGTCACTTGCTCCAGCGTACGCGAACCGGCGGAGCCTAACGACACCACTAAATCCGGTAACACGTTCTTGCTTCGAAGTTGCGATAGGGCATCGCTCAAAACCATCGCGGCCTCGACCGGTCCAACGCCGGTCATTAACGGTCGAAAACGTTTTTGCAAATGGGGGCCGTACTCTGCATCGGCGGCCATGACATAGAGTATCTTTTTATTATC
Organism: Rhizobiaceae bacterium; assembly: GCA_016764155.1. Classification (GTDB taxonomy): domain Bacteria; phylum Pseudomonadota; class Alphaproteobacteria; order Rhizobiales; family Rhizobiaceae. The sequence continues at coordinate 708 of JAESSK010000173.1, read as the reverse complement.
AATTTTCTTGATTTCGAACGTCATATCTTTGCTGCTCCAGAAAAGATGCTATAGAACTTTTAGTAAAGACCAGACATGGTCTGCCAAATCAACAAGCAGGGTAAAAAACATGCTCCACACCGTCTCAAACTTTGATCGCATTGGCGAAGAAAACGCATTTGCAGTGTTGGCGCGGGCCAATAAACTGGCCGATGGCGGCATGGATGTTATCAATTTAGGCATTGGCCAACCGGATTTTAAAACGCCGGAACACATCGTTGAAGCTGCGATCAAAGCGCTGAGAGATGGCCATCATGGCTATACCCCAGCCAATGGAATTTTACCTCTTCGCGAAGCCGTGGCGCGGCGCACGCTGACCACTACCGGCGTGGAAATTTCACCTGAAAATGTGATGATCGTTCCCGGTGGCAAGGTTACTATGTTTTTGGCAATTTTGATGTTTGGTGAACCGGGCAAAGAAATTCTTTATCCCGATCCGGGCTTTCCGATCTATCGCTCGATGATTGAATATACCGGTGCAACACCTATCCCGGTTCCCATGCGCGAAGAAAATGATTTTGCGTTTTCTGGCGAGGAAACCCTTTCGCTGATCAATGAAAACACCAGCCTGATTATTTTAAATTCACCGGCCAATCCAACCGGCGGTGTGACCCCTCGGGCAGAAATTGAAACGCTGGTTGCTGGCCTTGAAAAATGGCCCAATGTGGC
>JAESSK010000172.1 GCA_016764155.1 Rhizobiaceae bacterium | reverse complement strand
TTATACCACGCAAGATGTTCAGCGCTTGGCCGGTTCCTTGCCTATCCAGTACACATTGGCTGAAAACGGCACCAAAAAATTATGGGAATTGCTACATCGGGAAGATTTTGTTCCAACGCTCGGTACCTTCACCGGCAACCAAGCGGTTCAGCAAATCAAGGCTGGCCTGAAAGCAATCTATCTCTCCGGTTGGCAGGTTGCAGCAGACGCCAATACCAGTGGCAATATGTATCCCGATCAAAGCCTCTACCCGGTAGATAGCGTTCCAAAAGTTGTTAAAAACATCAATAAGGCGCTTCAGCGGGCGGACCAAATTCAGACTATGGAACGTCATGAAGGCAAGGAAACCACCAATCTTGATTTCTTTGCACCAATCATCGCCGATGCCGAAGCAGGTTTTGGCGGCGCGTTAAACGTGTTTGAATTGATGAAATCGATGATTGAAGCAGGTGCAGCAGCAGTCCACTTCGAAGATCAATTGGCTTCCGAGAAAAAATGCGGNCANTTGGGCGGCAAGGTTTTGGTTCCNACCAGAACGTTCATCAAAACCCTCAATGCNGCGCGCTTGGCAGCAGATGTTTTGGGCGTNCCGACCTTGATCATGGCCAGAACCGATGCGGAAGCAGCCATGTTGATCACATCCGATGTGGACGAATATGATGCACCATTCATCACCGGCGAACGCACGGAAGAAGGCTTTTACCGTATGAAAGGCGGCTTTGAATGCGCCATCGCTCGCGGNCNTGCTTACGCACCTTACGCCGATTTGATCTGGTGNGANACTTCGACNCCAAGCTTGGATGATGCACGTCGCTTTGCTGANGCCATTAAGAAGGANTACCCGGANCAGATGCTGGCATATAACTGCTCGCCATCNTTNAACTGGGCAAGNCACATGGATGAAGACGCAATGGCNAGATTNCAGGGTGAATTGGGTGCCATGGGNTACAAATACCAGTTNATCACACTGGCTGGTTACCACAATTTGTCGCTCACAACCTTCAACCTTGCCAAAGGCTTTGCCAAAGACGGNATGAAAACCTACAGCGCCCTGCAACAGGCAGAGTTCGCTGCNGAAAAAGACGGTTTCAGCGCCACGCGTCACCAGCGCGAAGTTGGCACAAGTTATTTCGATGCGGTTAGCATGGCAGTAAGTGAAGGCCAGTCTTCAACGGTTGCTATGGCTGAGTCGACAGAAACAGCACAGTTTTAAAACCTATTACCCCCGCGCATTAACTTGNGCGGGGGNNTCATCATTAAAACTAATCGACAAANCANATAATTCATGGAAAGCTACCTNAAANTAANGCCCCGTTAACTGGGATAGAGGCAGCTATTNGTGAACGGAACCCACGCAGNCACTAAAAAGAAAATCGCTATCATCGGCGCGGGCATTGTCGGCGTTTCAACCGCAATTTGGCTCCAGCGTGATGGCCATGATGTGGTTTTGATTGATAAAGAAGGCCCGGCCGCAGGCGCTTCTTATGGNAATGGCGGTGTTTTGGCGGCCAGTGCCGTCGTCCCGGTTAATTCGCCGGGGCTTATGTCACGCGCNCCAGGNATGTTGATGCGTAAGGACAGCCCGCTATTCATGCGCTGGTCNTANNTACCAAAATTGNTGCCTTGGCTNTTGCCTTATATATCCCGNGCCAATGTCCGCGACACCTNNATGGCAGCTCATGCCCTGACNCAAATTCTCCATGACAGCATTGAACAACATCAGGCCTTGGCAAAAGGAACCGGAGCGGAAAAATGGCTCAAACCCTCTGACTATTTGTTTGTTTACGATGATCGCGCCGGATTCGAAAAAGATCGCTTCGGCTGGGATTTGCGCAAGGAAATGGGCTATCGCTGGGAAGAGTTGGATGCAGAAGCCCTCCATGATTATGACCCGATATTTGCAGGCAAAAAGAAATTCGCTGTCCGTCTGCAAGGCCACGGCCACATTACCGATCCGGGAGAATATGTCTGCGCCCTCGCNGATCATGTGGTGAAAGAAGGCGGAGAAATCATTATTGCATCAGCAAATGATGTTGAGATGGATGGGGAANATGTCATTGGTGTTCGAACCTCCAATGGCTTGATCAATTGTGATGCCATAGTGCTNGCAGCCGGTATCTGGTCCGGNCCGCTGGCCAAAAAATTNGGNGCAACCACACCATTGGAGAGCGAGCGCGGTTATCACATNGAGCTGATCAACCCTTCCGTCATGCCAAAGGCNCCGCTCATGNTGGTTTCNGGGAAGTTTGTTGTCACCCCCATGCAGGGCCGCATTCGCTGTGCCGGAATTGTTGAATTTGGTGGGCTGGACGCGCCGCCGAGCAGGGCTCCAATTGAGCTTTTAAAAAGGCAAATCCATAAGGCCATTCCGGGCCTTAAATATGATGAAATCATCGAATGGATGGGGCATCGCCCGGCCTCTACCGATTCGATTCCCTATATTGGTCCCTTTAATAAAGAGAACACCATCTTTGCAGCTTTCGGCCACCATCACATTGGCCTGACGGGCGGGCCCAAAACAGGCCGCATGATTGCCGATATGATTGGTTTAAGAAAATCCAATATAGATTTGACGCCTTATGACGTCCTGCGGTTTGCTAATTAACCAAAGCTTCANTTATTTGTGTTTCCTGTGGCGAACACCTGCCCAATAGTCGGGTATTCTGGGTTTTCACCAAAATTTGCANGCGGCAAAATGGGGTTTTCCAAGGATATCTAGTTTTGCACGATTATTTGACTGTACGGCAACTATAACTAGTGTTAGGCACGCCCTCTAGTTAAACTTGTAATGTGCAATACATCTTACAACGAGGGCCGTTGTACTATGAATACCCAGACAAATTCGGCGGCNACGGCGACAACGGCAGCAATGATTCCATCAAATACGCAAACAAACCGACGTGCCTTTGCNATGATGCTTATGGTTGTTGGTTCTGTCGTGATAAGTTTCGGTGGCCTGATCGTNCGTAACATTGAATTTGCCGACGCCTGGCAAATCAATTTTTATCGTTCGATTGCTTTTGCAAGCGCAATATTGATCGTGATAGCATTTGAGCATCGCAGGCATACGGTTTCNCGCATTCGNGCNATNGGNTATCCGGGCATTTGGGCTGGNNTTATATTAGGCATTGCCGGGGTNGCTTTCATGCAGGCNCTGACCACCACAACAATTGCCAATACGATGTTCACGATGAGNGCTATNCCCTTCATCACTGCAGGTCTGGCGCGTTTCTTTCTTAAGGAACGGCTGAACAATNTAACNTTGATTACAATGGTTTTGGCAGCCATTGGAGTGGTTGTCATGGTGGTGGATAGTTTTGGAATGGGTTCGGTATACGGCAATATCATGGCCATCATCACCGCAATCGGCTTTGCGCTTTTTGCCATCATGGTGAGAGCCTACCGACACATCGATATGTTGCCATCATTGTTGGTTGCCGGACTGTTTGTGATTGTTGTCAGCATTGTCGCCAGCTTCGATGATCTCTCCATTTCATGGACAGATATGTTGTTATGCTTTTTGTTGGGGGGCNTTTTATCGGGGTTTGGGCATTGGGTTTTTGTCGTGGCCTCGCGCCATTTAATGGCCGCGGAACTGACGCTGTTCATGCTTTTTGAATTTGCACTNGCCCCATTATGGGTGTGGCAATTCATCGGCGAGACGCCAACAACTTTGGCGCTGTCGGGAGGGGGCATCGTGATCGTCTCGGTGATTGCCCGCACATTGTTTGAACTTAATGGCAAGGCCCGCAAAAAAACCGATGCCTGAAATGGGATTCATCTCTAATTATCAAGAGATGAAAAATCATCCAGCAAAGCTTGCAAGGACCGTCTTTGGTAACCAGCTAAATCGGTGTCCGACAAAATTTCTTCTATAAAAAAGCGCGCCTTCGTCAATGCGCCTGTCAGGCTTTTCGGCTGTTCGTCGAGCAAAGCGGTAAACGACTCTTCTACCTTTTGTTCCAATGATCGGATACTATTAAATTCCTGATTGGAAGGTAAATCGTCCATTGCTGTTACTAGACTGTAAAGTTCTGTCTTAGACTGTAAATATCTATCGACAAGAACCCCTATTTCTTGTAGGTGAAACTCCGCCATTTACTCCCCGATACATTCATCCTGGATGACTGTTAGTTTGGTTGAACANTCATTTTCTTGTTTATTTCGGTGAATTTTGGGTCAGGCAACTTTTCTCTACCTAGACTAATAATTAGATCCNCTTCCCAAATAACCCTATGGAATAAATCTAATTTCACCTCTGCTGTTTATTACTATTGCGAGATTGTCTAATGGAAACAACTGATTGAAAATATAACTAAATGGCAANAATTTGTTCGNTAACAGTATATCAATCATGCATTAATGTTAGATATAATTGACGAATAGGCTGGCAATAGATGTTCATGCCCATTAAAGTAATTTGAACTAGGAAGTGTTGGCTGTGGGGTAAAACAGCGATCATTGTGAGGAAATTTGCATGGCAGAGAAGTCAATTCCGCCAGTATTGTTTGAAATTCTGAAGTCATTTACGACGCTAGCGCGAACNCTGAATTTGTCGCACTCGGTCGAGGANTTAGGTGTTACAAGGCAAACCGTACGCCGTCACATCGATACCCTGGAACAAATACGGGGCGAAAAANTATTTGAAGTAACCGGCCGGCAATACAACCTCACCGACGCTGGTCATCATTTGCTTCCTGAGGCCAATGCCCTTCTGGCGAGAGCCAGCACGTGGTTGTTCGGCCAATTGTCGAGTGTAAACGGCCTTGCCAGTACAAAATCCAAAATGATCAGCGGAAACTGGTTTTATGCCCAGCGCCANCCGATTAANAGCGTTTGGTCCATNGCNCCGCCNCTTTTGAAAAAGGGNCTGCAGAGCTGGAGNTTNGCACGGGCCCANCTGGAACATCGTGAGATGAAAAGCATTCGNCCNTANATGGTTGTNTACCGCAAACATGATGATGANTGGCTNTGCGTCAATGTNGGTGAAAAATCGTCCTANGCCACTTGGTTGGGGCAGGTCTGGGCTAAGAGTGCTATTGGCCGCAAATATATGGAAGATCCTGTCAATTCTCAGGCCGACCAATTCATGGTCCAGGCCTATGATACGGCACATCAGGATGGTGGGGTTTGGTACGATCACATCTCTACCCAATTCCCTCGTGAAAAAGATGGTGAGCCTTGCCCAATTAGCTATCAACGCATTGTTTTTTCTTGTGTGTTTCCAGATGGTGAGCCAGCGGTCGCTGCATTGGTGGCCAGAACCAATCACATCATTATTGAAGGTTTGGATCCCGAAGACATTCCCGATATAAGTACAGATGATTTGATGGAGTTCGATATCTAATATTCATCGCCTGATTGTTTGCAAAATATTAACGTTAGCGAACTAGTCATTAACCCCTGTTGTGAGACCCACCTCGCAGGGAGCAGAATTAATGGCTGAAGTTGAGCGGTTTTCACCAATTCAATACATCGATACTTTTACCGATATCGCTGCATCCCTTGGTATGCATTTAACCAGCGGGACAGATTTTCAGGAATTTCGGGAACTTTCAGAAAAACAGCCGCTAAAACCGCACGTAAATCCGGCCTTTGATCCCGAATGTACGGATATTTCATCAAAAAATGGTTTTTGGATTATCGGCCACGATGATGCCGGTGAACTCATTCACTCCCAGGCTATAAAATTACTCGATATGGCCGGTGGCGATCTTGAAGAACATTTTCAAGATCATCTGGCCGATTTTCGCTCCTATGGCTACAATTTTGATTTCGATAAATGCCAAGTCTATCTAACGCCTGCCGCCTCGAAAATTATCGGCCGGGTAAGTTATCATGGTGAATTATGGATCAAGGGCGGTCCCGATGGCTATCGCGGCGGCTGTCTTGCAACTATTTTGACCCGTTTGATGATGACCATGTCTTTGCATCGCTGGTCGCCAGATTTCATGATCGGCCTTCAATCGCCAATGACTTCATGTCGCGGATTGGCCGTGCGCGAAGGCTATATGCACGTTGAACAACAGAGCCTTGTCTGGCAAAGGTCAGACTCTCCGGAAGCTCTTGAAGACTGGCTGGTCTGGATGTCGAAAGACGAGGCAAAATTCAACCTGCGCATACGCCCTGAGACATTTTACGAGATGTTTGAAGGTCGCGAAGGCCGCCCAATTCGAGTGGCAAAACAGAAACAAAAAATCGCCTAATCCCACAATGTAGCGATACTAACAATTTGACATCGTTTGGAAATTGAGCA
>JAESSK010000171.1 GCA_016764155.1 Rhizobiaceae bacterium | reverse complement strand
ATCTGCTTACGAGAAAGTCGAATATGGCCCACATCATGTTCATCATCCCGGTCAAACAAGTCGCTAAAAACCTTGTCGCCGGAAAGCGCGCCCACAGAAAGCGGTGTAATGAATTCGCCAGCAGCGGGTGTCAGTATCACCCGAACGGCTGCGCCACGCTCTTTTAGCCGACGAATTAGGTCGAGGCATTTATAAGCAGCGATACCGCCACCAATGATAAGAAGAATGCGTTTATCATCGAGGGAGGCGTCGTAATTAGCCGAAGAAATAGATGTTTTTGTCGGGATGGGTGGTTGGGGCTCTGCAAGCTCTGCTTGCCCTAGCCGAAGACGAGCCTCTTCTTCCATCGAGCGACCGTTTTGCGCTGCGCGCTCACGCAATGCTTGTTTTGTGGATTCGTCGAGATTTCGAATGGTAATGCTGGCCATGCAGAAAATATAACAATTGATTGCAATGATTGCAATGATTGCGTTTTATCCAGCCAAATCTGCAACCACTGCATCCAAAAGCAAAAATCCAGCCGGCGTTGCACGTATCCAGCCATTGGGGGTGGATTCAATGAACCCAAACTCTTTCAGCATGGCAATTTTCTTCGGATCGAAAGGTTTTTTGCGCAAAGCTTCATATTTCGCGGGGTCAAAACCCTCACGCAGACGCAAATTCATCACCAGTAATTCATCGGCCTGCTCGTCCAGCGTCAGCAAATCCTGAGTGATCATGCCATGGCCGTCCACATTGGATTTTTGCCACCATTTTTCAGGGTTGCGCTCGCACGCGGTGGCAATTTTCCCCTCATTGGTAGTGATGCGACCATGGGCTCCCGGCCCAATGCCTGCATAATCCTGATAGCGCCAATAGACCAAATTATGCTGGCATTCCATGCCTTCTGCCGCGTAATTTGAAATTTCATAAGCCGACAAATTATGCGCTTTGGTGATATCGGCAGTCAGTTCATATAAATCCGCTGCCAAATCCTGATCAGGTATCTGGAAACGGCCTTTTTTATGTAACTCAAAGAACGGCGTGCCCTGTTCGATGGTCAATTGATAAAGGGATAAATGATCCGCTGCCAAAGCAATCGCTTCGCGCAATTCCTCTTCCCACTGGGCCAATGTCTGTTCAGGCCTTGCATAGATCAGATCAAAGGAGAGGCGCGGGAAAATTTCTCGTGCCAGTTCAATTGCTGCTTTTGCCTCGGCGGCACTATGCATACGGCCAAGAAACTTCAATTGATCATCGCGCAGGGATTGAATGCCAAGCGAAACCCGGTTGACGCCAGCGGCGCGATAAGCTTTGAACCGTCCTGCTTCAACGCTGGTGGGGTTGGCTTCCAGTGATATTTCCGCATCCTTGGTGATGTACCAATGCTTATCAATAGCCGCTAATATGCGTTCCAGAGTTGCTGGTTCCATCAGCGATGGTGTGCCGCCACCAAAGAAAATGCTGCTAACTTCGCGCCCCGGAGCCATCGCCGCCATATGGGCAATNTCNCGCTCATANCCGGTGACAAAAATTTCCTGATCAACCGGCTTGTGCCGNACNTGGCTGTTAAAATCGCAATAGGGGCATTTGGCCATGCAAAAGGGCCAGTGAATATAGATCCCAAAGGCGTTGCTGCGGGGAGCCATCCCCTATTTACTCAAACACNGGCGGGCAAATAGCGCAAATGCCCGCGTGCGGTGGGAAAGACCTTCGTCTTCCACCGTGCCATCCCAACCATGCTTTTCAGCAGAGGTCATTTCACCAAAGGTACGGTCATGGCCGTTGGGTAAAAACATCGGATCATAGCCAAAACCAAGCTCACCNCGTGGTGGCCAGATTAANTGNCCCTCGGCTTCGCCNCGAAAATATTCCACATGATTATCCGGCCAAATCANNCAAAGGGTTGCCACAAANCGGCCTGTTCTCTGCTCCGATGANGTCGCGCCTTTTACCTGAAGCGCATCTTCAACCTTTTGCATGGCAAGGCCAAAATCACGCCCGGAACCATCTTCTTTTTCAGCCCAGTCAGCGGTATAAACCCCCGGNTGTCCGTCAAGCGCATCCACCACCAAGCCNCTATCATCNGAAAGCGCTGGCAGGCCTGTTGCAAGCATGGCAGCTTTTGCCTTGGTCAGCGCGTTNTCTTCAAANGTGGTNCCNNNTTCNTCNGGTTCAGGCAGANCGTGTTCCGCAGCAGATTTCGCAATNAGGCCGTAGGGNGCGAGCAATTCATTGATCTCGCGCACCTTGCCTGCATTGTGGGTAGCTACCACGATTTCTTTTTCGACCAGTTTTCTCATGATTTTAAGAGTTCTGCATTTTNACCAAATCGCTAATACCTTGTTTNGCAAGGCCCATTAGCTGGCTAAATTCTTCTTCACTAAAGGTTTTACCCTCAGCCGTTCCCTGAATTTCCACAATACCACCGGAGCCGGTAATGACAAAATTCGCATCGGTTTCNGCAGTGCTGTCCTCGGCATAATCAAGATCAAGCACTGGCGTACCTTTATAAATGCCNCAGGAAACCGCTGCTACGTTGTCTTTAAGCACACTGGCTTCGACCATTTCACGCTCAACCATCCAGTTGATGCATTCTTTCAAAGCAACAAATCCACCGGTAATAGCAGCAGTTCTGGTGCCCCCATCTGCCTGCAACACGTCGCAATCGATGGTAATTTGTCGCTCGCCCAGTGCTNTCAAATCCACAACCGCACGTAGGGAACGAGCNATCAGGCGCTGAATTNCCAATGTACGACCCGATTGTTTGCCGGAAGAGGCTTCGCGCCGCATCCGCTCACCGGTTGAACGGGGCAACATGCCGTATTCTGCGGTCACCCACCCTTTGCCGCCACCACGAAGCCACGGTGGAACCCGCTCTTCAAGACTGGCTGTGCACAGCACATGGGTATCGCCAAAACGCACCAGACACGAGCCTTCAGCATGTTTTGCAAAGCCTCGTTCAAGGGTGACGGCTCGCATTTCATCGACAGCGCGTTTGGATGGACGCATGGTGGAATTCCTTCTTTATTTTGGCTTTATTCCGGAAATTGGGTTTGAATTTCAAAATTGTTTTACCGAAGAGTATAATCCTTGGCAAAGATTATCTGTGCAGATGCGGGATTTCTGCCTATATTCATTCCCATGAGTACGAATTTTACACCGCCAGAACGACCCCGCACAGCCCTTGAAGAGCTGGATGAGCGTTCGCGCGAGATTTTTAAATCGATTGTCGACAGCTATTTCGAAACCGGCGAGCCGCTCGGTTCGCGTAATATCGCACGCCAATTATCCCGTTCAACTTCTCCTGCCACGATCAGAAATGTAATGTCGGATCTGGAGCAACTTGGTCTGATTTATTCGCCCCATACCAGCGCTGGCCGCCTGCCAACCGATATCGGCCTACGATTTTTTGTCGATAGCTTTATGGAAATCGGCAATCTGGCCAAACGCGAACAAAANGTAATTGAAGCCAAGGTGCAAGATGCATCGAACGGCCAGACCATGGAAAACATTCTGGTTGAAGCCAGTCAGATGCTTTCGGGCCTCTCGCGCAGCGCGGGNATGGTGATTACCACNAAAAACGATATCAGGTTGAAACACATCGAGTTTATNCGCCTAGAACCNACCAAGGCGCTGGTGGTNATTGTCGGTGAAAANGGNTCCGTTGAAAACAGGGTAATCGCCTTGCCGCCGGGCACNACNGCTTCGGCCCTGACNGAGGCTTCCAACTATATCAANGCTAAAATTGCNGGGCGTACTATTACTGAGGCTCAGGCTGAACTCACACGTCTTCATAATGTGGCTCGCATGGAGCTAGATGGNCTGGCGCAAAAANTGGTGGATGAGGGCATCGCCATTTGGGCCGGTAGNGGGAAGAATGATTCTGGTCAGCTCATCATNAGCGGTCACGCAAACNTGNTGGAAAATTTAACTGCCGCTGATGACCTCGACCGCGTACGTGATCTGTTTGGCGAGTTGGAATCCAAGGAAAATTTCCTGAAACTTCTGGAACTTACCGAAGAAGGAGAGGGCGTTCGCATATTCATCGGTTCGGAAAACAAACTGTTTTCCATGTCCGGTTCTTCGGTGATCGTTGCTCCTTATCGCGACAAGAAGCAACGGGTGATCGGTGCCATCGGCATTATTGGACCCACAAGGCTCAATTATGCTCGAATCGTGCCCATGGTTGACCATACGGCCAATGTGATTAGCAAAATTCTCAGATGATGCTAGAAATATGGAGGTTTTTCGGGCCATAATGCCGCAAAACACTTGATTTTTCTGCGCTAAACCCTGATATCAAGCCCAAATTCTCTTTTAAAAATGATTAGGAAGCAGTTGATGCCGGAAAATGCCGAACATCACGATGAAGATATTGCTCATGAAGCAGAAACTTCGCAAAACGATGCGCCACAAAATGAAGAACCTACGGTCGAGCAACTCAAGGCGGCTGAACGTTATGCGGCCGAAGGTCTGCTGAACAAAGACGAGATTGAGGAATTGTTGGCAGAAGAAGAAAATGCTGAAGAAGAACCTCTCGAAGGGTTTGACAATCCTTTAGAAGCGCTCGCTGCCGATTGCCAGAAGCTGGAAACCGAAATTACCGAGTTGAAAGACCGTGTTTTGCGCGATGCTGCAGAAATGCAAAATCTGCGTCGCCGCACCACCAAGGATGTGGCCGATGCCCGGGCGTTTTCGATCGCCGGTTTTGCCCGTGATATGCTGGCTGTATCCGACAATTTGCGCCGCACCATTGATTCTGTGCCTGAAGACGACAAAGGCTCGGAAGATATGAAAAACTTCCTTGAAGGTCTCGAAATGACCGAGCGGGAAATGCTCAACGGCCTTGAAAAGCATGGTGTGAAGAAAATCGTGCCGCTGGAGGAAAAATTCGATCCGAATTTCCATCAGGCAATGTTTGAACTACCCAACCCTGATATTCCCAATAACACTATTATTCAGGTGGTGCAGGACGGTTACGTTATCGGCAATAGAGTTTTGCGCCCGGCCATGGTCGGCGTTGCCAAGGGTGGCCCCAAATTTGTGGCTCCCACAAGTGACCCTGCCCCAACAAGTGACGCTAATGACGCAGAGACAGACGACGCTGAAAGCTGATAGGTTCCTATAAACGCAGGCTCTGACGAAAGAAACGCGATCGATATGGCAGTAACCGATTTAAGGCTTTCTGATCTCATCGACGCGCAGGACCTGCGGGAAAAGATGTCGGCCCTTGTTAAAGAGGGCGAAGCTGCATCAAATGAAACCCGAGCGGAAATTCTGGCACTGTTAAAACAGGCCAATAAGGATGGCCGAAAACTGGCCGAAAAACTGCTTTTCGAAGACGGTAATGGCACTGCCTGCGCACGCCGCATATCCTATATCCAGGATGAATTGATCGGCGTCATTTACAATTTTGCCATCACCCATATTTACCCCAATAACAACGCCACCAATGCCGAAAAAATGGCCATATGTGCCGTTGGCGGCTATGGCCGTGGAACATTGGCCCCCGGTTCCGACATCGATTTACTATTCGTACTGCCTTATAAGCAGACCGCTTGGGGCGAATCCGTAGTCGAATATATCCTCTATATGCTGTGGGATATGGGCTTCAAAGTGGGGCATGCGACCCGAAATATTGATGAATGCATCCGTCTTTCCCTTGATGACATGACCATCCGCACGTCCATTTTGGAGATGCGCTACATCTGGGGCTCCAAGGAGCTGGCAAAGGAATTATCGAAAAAGTTCCAGGATAAAATCGTTGCCAATACAGCGCGGGAATTTATCGCGGCGAAACTGGAAGAGCGAGATGCAAGGCACAAGAAAAGCGGCGAATCGCGCTACCGGGTCGAACCTAACATCAAGGACGGAAAAGGCGGTCTTCGCGATCTCCATACCTTGTTCTGGATCAGTAAATATTTTTTCAATGTGGGAAAATCCCGCGAACTGGTAAAGCTGGGATTTTTCACCAAGAAGGAATACCGCACATTCCGCTCGGCGGAAAAATTCCTTTGGACCGTGCGCTGCCACATGCATTTTCTCACCGGTCGCCCTGAGGAACGCCTCTCTTTTGAATTGCAGACCGAATTGGCAACACGACTGAAATACACTGCCCATGGCGGCCTGCGAGACGTAGAGCGTTTCATGAAGCATTATTTTTTGGTGGCCAAAGAGGTCGGTGATTTGACCCTGATTGCCTGCTCCGGACTTGAGGAGCGTGAGGCCAAGGAAGTCGGCGGCATACGGGGCTTATTTCGCTCTGTCACCCAGCGGCCGCGCAAAATTAAAGGCCATGAGAACTTTATCCGCGACCATGGCCGCATCAATGTTGTCGATAAAAACGTGTTTAAAAACGAGCCGGTTAACATGATACGCCTGTTNAANGTGGCCGATGAACATGATCTCGATTTCCACCCCGATGCCATGCATCTTTTGTCNAAATCCTTGAAACTGATCGACAAGGATTTTCGTAAAGATCCGGAAGTGGTTCGGCTGTTTCTTGATGTGGTGACTACCAAAAACGGCCCCGAAGCAATCCTTCGCCGTATGAATGAATCTGGTTTTCTCGGCAAATTCATTCCCGCNTTCGGCAAGATTGTCGCGATGATGCAGTTCAATATGTATCATCACTTCACGGTTGATGAACATTTGATCCAGTCNGTCGGCGCTCTTTGGGGCATTGAAAGCGGTAAGCTTGCCGATGAGCACCCGCTATCGGCAGAATTGCTGCCTGATATCAAGGACCGCGAACTGTTATACGTTGCGCTGTTGATCCATGATATCGCCAAGGGNCGCAAGGAAGATCATTCGATCGCTGGGGCAAGGATTGCAAAAAGCCTGTGCCCGCGCCTTGGTATGAGCAAAGAGCAGACCGAGCTGATTTCGTGGCTGGTGCTCGAGCATCTGACCATGAGTAANATCGCCCAATCCCGTGATTTGAGCGATCGAAAGACCATCACGGATTTTGCTGAAACCGTCCAGACCGTCGAGCGCATGCGTTATCTGCTGATCCTCACGGTGTGCGATATCCGCGCCGTTGGACCCGGTGTCTGGAATGGTTGGAAAGGGCAATTGCTGCGCACGCTTTATTATGAAACTGAGCCGATCCTGACTGGCGGGTTTTCTAAAGCCTCAACCAAATCCAGAGCGGCTGCAGCCAAGGCTGAGTTGGCCGCTGCACTTGAAGACTGGGATGCCCCCACCCGCAAACGCATCATTGATTTACCATATCCAGCCTATTTCCTTTCAACCGATTCTGANAGTCAGATCCGGCATATGAAATTCCTGCTCGAAACNGAGNAAAGTGGCAAGCCACTGGCAACGAGCGTTTACACCAGAGAGTTTGAAGCCGTAACAGAAATCACCCTGATTGCGCCGGATCATCCGCGGTTATTATCGATTATTGCNGGTGCCTGTAACGCTGCGGGTGCCAATATTGTCGACGCAAAAATTCACACCACCCATGATGGCCGGGCGCTTGATTCAATTTTCATCAATCGCGAGTTTGATAATGACGAGGATGAAATACGNCGNACGAAAAAAATCGGGTCAATCATTGAAAGCGTACTCACGGGGAAAACCAGATTGCCAGAAATCATTGCTGAAAAATCTAGTTATAAACGCGCCCACAAGGCCTTCAAAGTGCCCGCTAAAGTGATCATCGACAATGATTTATCCGATGATTTTTCAGTGATCGAAATAGAGTGTCTGGATCGTCCCGGTCTGTTATCGCAGGTCACCAGACAATTGGCTGATCTTAATCTCGATATTGGTTCTGCCCATGTGGCAACTTTCGGCGAAAAGGCCAGTGACAGCTTTTACGTCAACGATCTCATCGGTCATAAGATAACTTCGCCCCAGCGCCAGAGGAAAATCAAGGAAGCCTTGATAGCGACGCTGGAAGGCAAGAAAAAGCCNGTNTTACAAAAGGCTTAGAGCACTTCCCGATAAGTGGGGACCGGGCTTCGGACAAGAAGTACGTAAGAANAANAAGTGGNAGGCTGGTTTACTCAGCTGGCTGTAAAGAAGGTCTTGCCTGTTTNACCGCTGGCCGCTCCGTCAGCGCCCAGTTCGGGCGGGCAAACAGAAATNTTCCATAGCCGGTTAATAATGTTGCCCAATANAGCATCATTGCNCCNAGAATACCTGAAATCGTCACCATCAGCGAGACNGTACCGATATCGAGAAACGGTGCAAATTTCAGTAAGATTATCCGGCTAACCGCCATCGGNAAAAAGAACGCCAGATAGACTACTATGGAATGGCTACCGAGATAGCGCAGGAATCCTGTGAAAGATAATCTGGAAAGAAGTGCTGAAAACAAAATCACCGCGACCGCACCAAGCCCGCCAAGGAATAGCGATATTCCCGGATAGCCAGCCAAGTATTCCGGCATTTCCATTCCGAGCATTTTATGAGGTGCAGACATCCATTCAGCAGTATGGGTGAATGTTGCCATGCCATTAAATGCCGCCCACGTCAGCAAAGCCAAAGTTGCTTTTGCTGCATTATCCATGACCCATGAGGCCAGTTGGAATATATAAGGTGCCAATTTGTAGCCGGCAAAGAAATAGACATATCTGGCTGCCATCTCGTCAATGATCATAGCGCCGGTATGGATCGGCAGGATTTCTGCTAACGCCGCCACACCCAAAACGATGCGCCAGTCAATGCGTTCAAACAGACGGGTCATTACAAAAAAGATCGGCAGGATATAAATGAACCAAAGGGTTCCAAACGGTTGAATGAAGGCAAATAGGAAGTTTTGTAAAACTTCTACCAATGTCTGGCCTTCTCCAATCCAGCTTGGGGCCTTAATCACATATTGGATGGTCATCCATAACGCGTAGAAATAGAAAAAATGCACCACTTTGCGGTCAAAAAAGCGCTTCCAGGGGCGACTAATGACACTTGCTAGAAATAGACCGGAAATCATGAAAAAGTCTGGCATGCGGAACGGTTGGGCGAATTGTACAACATAGTGCATCCAGCCAGTAGCTTCAGCTGCTTTTTCAACACCCAGTGTAGAATGCATCATAACAACAAAAATAATACAAACGCCCTTGGCGTAATCAACCCAGTCTATCCGGGGTTTACTCTGACCATTTAGCTGCCCATTGTTCGGATGATTCATACCATTACCCTGCCAAATTCCCATTTGGATAAAGTTTTAGCAAAAACTCGGAAAAATCCCGTTAACCATTTCATTAAAATTTTATCTAATCTTGGTTTCCTTTTACCACCCATTAAATAACCCCAATTAGAATGCATTCAATCTGGCGGATACTCTTTCAGATATTTGTAAAATTTTTTCGGGTTGGTTGCGTAAATTATGGTCCTGAATCGCAAGAAAACATCTCGCCAAAAACTGGCTGAGCGGGTGGAGCCTCATTTTGGTGAACCGACTAAGAAAAAGTCTAAAAATACGCGTTTGAGTGCTGAAGACAACAATACTGGCAATGGCGATACACCACGCAAAACTCGTAAAACAACCAGTAAATCGCGCCGAAAAACCACCAAAAAATCAGCCAACAAAAAACGTTCTTTGTTGTCACGCTTCATGCGCGGGGGCATTTATTGGAGTTTTGTATTGGGGATTTGGAGTCTGATCGCTGCCACCAGCGTGATCGGCTATTATGGTGCCCAACTACCGCAAACTTCCACCTGGAGCGTTCCTGAGCGCCCACCCAATGCCAAAATTGTATCGGGTGATGGTGCGTTGATTGCCAATCGCGGTGTGACCGGTGGCGAAGCGATGATGCTGGGTGAGATGTCGCCCTATATTCCCATGGCCGTGATTGCCATTGAAGACCGGCGTTTTCAAAGCCATTTCGGTTTTGATCCAATCGGTTTTACCCGCGCGATGGTTGCCAATCTGATTTCTGGACGATTGACCCAAGGCGGTTCGACCTTGACTCAGCAATTGGCCAAGAATTTGTTCTTAAAGCCTGAACGGACTTTCGCGCGAAAAGTGCAGGAATTGATTTTGGCGATCTGGCTTGAGGCTAAATATTCCAAAGATGAAATTTTGGAACTCTATTTAAACCGGGTCTACTTCGGTTCTGGTGCGTATGGCGTTGACGCAGCCGCAAGGCGGTATTTTCAAA
>JAESSK010000170.1 GCA_016764155.1 Rhizobiaceae bacterium | reverse complement strand
AGCCTTGCAATATCCTTGAACAATTCCGCAACAGCCTGAGCCAACATCAGGCCAATCCCGATACAGGCAATGATCTTGATCGGCGCCATATAAGGTCGCCAGATGGAGCGACCCCGCTCGCCATATTCAAGAGCATAGGTGGTGCTGGAAATCCCTCCGCGCAGGAGGACGCCCAGATAGAAAATCAAAAATAAAATCGTAAAACAATCTACCGCCGCTTTGGTTTTTGGCGACCACCCGCCATAAACCAGATCCATGCGCACATGACTGCTATTTTGCAGGGTATAACCACCGCCCAGCAGATAATAGGCAACCATAATGAACTGCGCCACTTCCAGCGTCCAAAGGGACGGATCAAAGAAATTCTTGGAAATTGTGGAGTAAAAAAGCACAATGAGCATGGCAACAACCAGATACATGGCAAACTGCCCGACCTTCTGGTTTGTTGCGTCTACNATCCTCACATATGCCTTGATGGCATCAGGCATTCCCTGCTCCCGTACTCCCGCCAAAAAACAACCTTAGCGCAGCAAAAAAATTCCGCCACATGTTTTTTAGTGATTTNCAAAGAATACACGGAAGTTAANCGCAATAATAATNCGTATAACAGGGAACCTGAAATAAAATGNAAAGTNTACAGCNGANAATAATTATAGTCGGCGACCGCATAACCCGCTCAGCCACCGACTATTTCTTNACTTGTCTNTCAATTACAACNACATGGAGTGACCCAATAAATCANATNATTATAACATACAGCCACCTTACAAGTGTTGTAAGCGGGCATCCTCGAATTGCACACAACGCCGCACATAGCACGGTATTAAAAATACAAAGTATGGACTAGCGAAAGTAGCCACAGACAAGCGAGTGAACTGGAGATATTTGAACCAATTTTTCCGTCCTACCCTTTATTAAAAAGGNTAGGTAACCCCGAAAAAACGGCCTCTAATATATAAGTTAGAATCAACACCCAAATTCGATCTCAACGGATAAAAAGCACACCAAACTGACATTTACCTGACAACTTTCAAAAAATTTGGAATTAGCACCGAGCTTTATTTGGTTTTCTAAATATATCGAGACCCACGGGCCTCNAAACCGCGTGTNACAAGCGGTGAACTTGGAAAAAACAAGAACTCATGTCACCCTTGGTGATCAATAGATTCTCTACCAAACATGATTCAACATATTAGATAAAGATTATAAAATGCTGTTTTCATTAGATGAACTTAACNAATCCGCCGAAATNGTTTATGACAATCTCGACCCCACACCACAAATTCAATGGCCNGTACTAAGCAATCGCGTCGGAGCTGAAGTATGGGTCAAACACGAAAACCATACCCCCATCGGGGCTTTCAAAGTGCGCGGGGGTTGCGTTTATCTCAATCACTTCAAAAAACAGCACCCTGACGCAACTGGCCTGATCACCGCCACAAGAGGCAATCACGGGCAAAGCATTGCGCGTGCAGCAACCAAAGCCGGTGTTCCCGTCACAGTTTTGGTGCCTGAGGGAAACAGCGTTGAAAAAAACCGCGCCATGGAAGCATTTGGCGCAGAACTCATCATCTCCGGCAAGGATTTTGACGAAGCCTGTGCCGCAGCCATAGAATTAAGCCAGAGCCGCAATTTGTCGATGATACCATCCTTCCACAAACCGCTGGTATTGGGCGTCGCAACCTATGCCCGGGAATTTTTCAATCATGTGGAAAATCTAGATACGGTCTATGTCCCCATCGGCCAAGGTTCCGGCGTCTGCAGCATGATAACCGTGCGCGACCTGTTGGGATTAAAAACTAAGATCGTTGGCGTGGTTGCAAAAAACGCCGACGCTTATGCACAATCCTTTGAAAACAATCGGATAATAACCACAGATAGCGCCAACACCTTCGCTGACGGCATGGCCTGCAAAGTGCCACAGAAAGACGCCATGGAAATCATCTGGAAGGGTTGCGAACGCATCGTACGGGTAAGCGAAGNAGAAATCCGTGACGCAATTATTGCGCTNTATCAAGACACCCACAACGTGGCCGAAGGCGCAGGAGCGGCTTCCCTTGCAGCCCTCATGCAGGAACGAGACAAGATGGCTGGAAAGCGCGTGGGCATTATATTAAGTGGCGGCAATATTGATCTCGAACTGTTCCAAAAAGTGCTTTCCAACAAATTATAGCCCAAATACTAATTCCTGATTCTGAAAAAAGAATAGTATATTCACAGGGAACCATTTGCAGATTTCGCCAAAAACCATCACTNTGAAAATAATTTCAAAAAACTTATTGCGAAATTACGAACATAGTTAGAGTACCATGCGAATATTGGTGGCCGAAGACAATCCAGCACTTGCCGATGGCCTGAGCACCATTCTCAGTCAGAACGGTTATGCTGTGGATATTGTCAGCGATGGTGTTTCTGCCGAAGCNGTCGTNGNAGCACAAAATTATGATTTNATGATACTGGATTTATCCCTGCCGCAAATGGACGGNNTGGAAGTTTTGAAATCCATGCGCGCCCGGCANAACGCTACGCCTGTGCTCATTCTNACAGCCCGNGGGGCACTGGATGACCGCATNATTGGCCTNGATTTGGGNGCNGATGATTATCTCACCAAACCATTCGAGATCACAGAGCTTGAAGCTCGCATCCGTGTTCTTTTGCGCAGACAAAGCAGTCAGAACCAATCCATTCTGGAGTTTGGCCCGGTNACATTCGACATGNAATCNAGAAGNGTCTTTACCGCGAAAGGCCCGCTNGAAGTNTCTGCNCGCGAATTAAGCGTGCTTGANACAATGATGTTAAATTCCACCCGGGTNGTTTCCAAATCGCAAATAATGGATTCGCTTTCCGGNTTTGACGANGANATCTCCGANAACGCCATCGAACAATATGTCAGTCGNCTTCGTAAAAANCTGGCAATCCANGATGTAACCATCCGCACTGCCCGGGGGCTGGGATACTACCTCCAACACGACGGAAGCGCTTAAATGGCGATCTGGAGGAGGATCGGCAATAGCGGGCAAAAAAGATATTCTCTGCGCTTGCGCATGGCAATCTGGTTGTTGGTTCCNGCTCTTATAACCGGTTTACTGGGCCTCATGGATGTGCACCGAACCGTATTAAACACAACCGATGCGATTTCCGATAGAGTTTTAGAAAGCGTTGCAGTCGTTATCGCAGATAGGGTCGTGCTTAATAAAACCGGCACTTTGACNGTGGATGTTCCCAAAGTAGCNTTCAACATGCTGACNTCCACAGCACAGGACCAGGTTTATTATCGAATAGAAACCATGGATGGCACNTTCATCACCGGACATGANTTACTCTCGATACCCAGTGATTTAAANATTNCNGACCAACAACTGACGTTCACTGATTTTTCATTCCAACGCGCCGAGTTCCGCGCTGCAATTTACACAAGCGCAGTATCATCGGGCCAGATATCAGAGCAATACCGAGTAATTGTAGCTGAGACCACCGACGCCCGCCGCCAGCTTTCCAATGAGTTTCTGGNGAGATCCATTACCCGCTATATGTTTATTGTCCTCATAATAATTGCTATCATTTGGGTAGCTCTTACAAAATCATTCAGCCCCCTCAAAAGACTACAACAAGCCATAGACCGGCGTANCCCCGACGAATTACACTCCATCGACCATCAGGTTCCAGCCGAAATTGGCGGGCTGATGGATACAATCAACAGCTTTATGAGCAGGCTCGACAGCGCCCTCAAAGCGCTACGAAATTTCACAGGAAATGCCAGCCACCAATTGCGCACCCCTTTGACAATCATCAAGACCCAATTGGCTCTAACAGGGCGCGCGACAACCCTGGAAGAAGCAAAGGCTGCTGCAAAAATTGGCGATGAGGCCGTCAGCCATGCAGAACGAATATTATCCCAATTGCTGCTCCTTGCCCGTGTAGATCAGGCCAACTCGCACCGCACCGAGACTATCCGCATAGATTTATCCAAGATCGCCAAACGGGTCACCGAGAAATACCTGAAAATGGCAAGCACCAAAAACGACGATCTGGGCTTTCAATCCAACGGCCCCGTTTTTTGCGAGGCCAATGAGATGCTGATCGAAGAGCTGATCGGTAATTTGATAGAAAACGCGATTAAATATTCAGGCACNGAGCGCGAAATCACCGTGCGGGTATTCACCTACCCAGGGGTTGCTGTACTGGAAGTGGAAGATGATGGTCCGGGCATTCCNGTGGAACTNNGGGTNCANGTGCGGGCCCGATTCTCCCGCGTGGCNGTCATNCCGCCCAATCAACCNNTATCCGGCAAAGATACCGACCAAATGCCAACAAGCGGCGCTGGTCTGGGTCTGGCNATTGTATCTGAAATCGCCAAATTGTTCGGCGGAAGCCTCGACCTTTTCAACGGACGCGAGCACAAGGGGCTGGTTGCACGGGTATCCTTTCCAATGAAGGACACCAAACACTGATNTACTGNTTGATATTCTCTTGATTAATGGCAAAAGGTCGTTTAGCAAAACATCACAGGCGGGCATGGCGGAATTGGTAGACGCAAGGGACTTAAAATCCCTCGACTTCGGTCGTCCGGGTNCAAGTCCCGGTGCCCGCACCACTAACACTAGATGTTGGTGGTGGCTGAGGGTGCACCGTAATTTTCAATAACTGATGCACCCCGCCGGTTTTTATCAACGCATTATTTGGCACCAGCGCGATTGCGCAGATCGAGTGCGTGTTCCATGACGTGGAAAATATAGTTTTGTTCCACAACCCCACCGATAAGATAGGCCTTTGGGCCAGATGCATAAATGCCCACATCCTGCCCGCCATGGGTTTCAGACCCCATGGGAACCAACGCCGCCTGTTTGAAGTCTTTGGCTTGGGTATCAACATTCGTCAAATCCGGGCGAACAACAGGGGTATCATCCTTGTTGAAAGGGGACGCTGAACCATTTGAGAAGGAAATGACCGTATATGGTTTTCCATCTTTACCGAGGCTTGGTTTGTCGCTAGGAGAACCATCCTTGTTAATATCCATCACCAGACCAAGAATAGGATTACCACGCTGTGCGTAACCAGCCATTGTCATCTGGTGACCATGGTCAGCCGTGACGATGATCAACGTGTCGCTGGTTTTTGTCATTTCCCGAGCAACCCGCACCGCATCGTTAAACGCCTGACCGTCGGTTAATGTTCGGTAAGCGTTGGAAGCGTGATTGGCGTGATCAATACGCCCGCCTTCGACCATCAAAAAATAGCCGTTTTCATTCTGTGAAAGAATTTCGATGGCTTTCGCTGTCATTTCAGCAATGGATGGCTCTCCGCCCTTGTCGCTGGCTCGGTCAGCCTCATACTTCATGTGTGAACGTGAAAACAATCCAAGCACCTTCGGGCTTGATGCAACATTCAACCCGTCAAAACCTGCCTGATCGATGATCACAACATGGTTGTTCGACTTGGCAGCCCATTCGTTGATCAGATGGCGTCCATCCGTACGTACGCCCTTTTTTCCTTCATCTTCAGGGTCGTCATCTTTTACATTGAGGAAATTGCGGCGGCCACCACCCAATGCCACATCGATACCATCGCCAAATGGAAAGTCGATCAATTGCGCTGCGATGTCTTTGCATTTGCCTTGGTCGCTTGGGGGAAGTTTGTCGTTATACTCCCAATTGCGCTCAGTCACATGGGCATAAACCGATGATGGCGTTGCATGGGTGATCCGCGCGGTGGAAACAATCCCCGTCGCCATTCCTGACATTTCAGCAAGTTCTCCTAATGTTGTGGCCGGATTGGCCAATGCATCGTCGCAACTGCCACGTCGCACATTTGCAGTCACACCTGT
>JAESSK010000169.1 GCA_016764155.1 Rhizobiaceae bacterium | reverse complement strand
TACTGGCAATAAAGGCTAAAATAATGGCAAGTGATACGGGGACATCCATCGACAAGTGTTTTATTTTTAAAGCATTATAAGCGCCTTTATATGCGCGGGAGAAAATCAATACCCATGCGGGGGCCAGGCATAAAAGCAGGGTGGCATTGGCCATGGTGGTGTTAACGATGGAAAGATGCCAGAAAGTTAAATCTCCAGTAAAAAATACGCCTGCCAAAACTGTGGACATTGAGAGGTTTAAGCGAAATTTTTTGCCTGATCTTTTTAATTCCCATCTGGCCCAAATGGCGAGTACGGGAAGTGCTATGGCAACCCGCCAAAAAGCGCTGGCAAAGGGGCCGATTTCAGCTTCTCTGACAAAAACAGGGGAAACACCCATGGCGATTGCACCAATTATCAGAGCGATTAGAGCCGGGGTAAATCCGATCTTTCCGGGTGTTTTTGTGGTCTCATTCATGATAATAGAGTGTTGATTGAAATAACTGGAAATAACAAGTCCGGTCTTGATTAAATTGGCTGCAGGTTTCATGTAGGCAATGTAAAAATTCACAAGGAGATTTTCATGGCTGAAATTGATGAAAAGACCCGTATTGAACTGGAAGCTGCGGCCTTTCGCACTCTGGTAGAGCATTTGCGCGGGCGCACGGACGTTCAGAATATCGATTTAATGAATCTTGGCGGTTTTTGCCGCAATTGTCTGGCAAATTGGTATATGGATGCGGCGTCTGACAAGGGAATCGAAATGGATAAACCCGAAGCGCGCGAGATTATTTATGGTATGCCCTATGTTGAGTGGCGTGATAAATATCAAACCGAAGCGACAGGTGACAAGCTTGCCGATTACGAAATAAACAAACCGAAATAATTGGCCACAATAATTGGCCACATCATTAGGCTGATGGCCTAATCAAAACCGAGGAATATATGTCAGATAATTTAGTAGCGCGTGAACAGCTCAAATCCGTAATCGAAAGAATTGAGCGTCTTGAAGAAGAAAAGAAGGCCATCGCTGATGATATCAGAGATGTGTATGCCGAAGCCAAAGCCAACGGCTTTGACGCCAAGGTTTTGCGCGAAGTTGTAAAAATTCGCAAGCTTGATTCAACCGAGCGCGAAGAGCATGACGCTGTGCGTGATCTTTATTTGCAGGCTTTGGGCATGTTGCCTGATTTTGAACCGGCCAATGCGCCAATTGCTGCATCTGTCGAAACTCCCGGCGAAGAGGACTAGATTTCGTTATGCACATCACCCCAGATATTGAACAAAGTGACGCTAATGGCAGGGTGAAACTGGCGAAACTGATCTTGGAACATGCCGATATCGATTATGCTATCGGCGCAATGGTAAAAGTTGGATGTGACCCCTTGCGGATGCAGCGTTTTAAGAAGAAAAAGCTGACTTTGAAGGACGAAATCGAACAATTAAAGTCGCAGGTTATTCCAGATATTACTGCCTGATTCTGAAGGGGCAATTATGACCACAAAAGATATTGCCATCATCATGGGAAGCCAGTCTGACTGGGCCACTATGAAAAATGCAGCTGATACGCTGGATGCCCTTGGGGTTTCTTACGAGGCCAAAATCATATCGGCTCACCGGACTCCGAACCGCATGGTTTCTTTTGCCAATTCGGCCAAAGCTGATGGCTTTAAAGTGGTTATTGCCGGTGCTGGCGGTGCTGCCCATTTGCCGGGTATGGTTGCGGCTATGACACCGCTGCCGGTGCTGGGCGTGCCGGTGCAATCCAAAGCTTTGTCAGGGCAGGATAGCCTGCTGTCGATCGTGCAAATGCCTGCGGGAATTCCTGTTGGTACATTGGCTATTGGAACAGCTGGGGCTATTAATGCGGCTCTCTTGGGGACTGCTATTTTGGCGCTTGGCGATGAAAGTATTGCGGCAAGGCTTGATGAGTGGCGGGCTGCAAAAACTGCCAGTGTGGCTGACGCTCCCGTAGATGCAGCATGAGCGCATTAGCTGCCGGATCAACCATCGGTATTATCGGTGGCGGGCAATTGGGCCGGATGCTGGCGGCATGTGCTGCGCGACTTGGTTATAAAACCATCATTCTTGAACCGGGCGACAATTGCCCGGCGGCGCAATTGGCTAACAGTCATATTCAAGCAGCTTATGATGATGCGGATGCCTTGGCACGGCTGGCTGATCTTTGTGATGTGGTTACCTATGAATTTGAAAATGTTCCGGTCGATGCTTTGTCGCATCTAGGAACAACGCCGGTTTATCCTCCGGCCAATGCTCTTGCGATCTCTCAGGATCGTCTGGATGAAAAACAGTTTCTCAACGATAGTGGTATTGCGACAGCGCCTTTTGGCGCGGTGGATGCAGACAATATTGTTTCTGTTTACGAGGGTATGCAAAACAAGGCGGTTTTGAAAACAAGGCGCTTTGGCTATGACGGTAAGGGACAGGCGGTTCTTGTTAATGCGGGTGCCGATGAGGTGCTCGCGGCATTGAAGGAACTCAATCCTTCTGATTGTATTCTTGAAGGTTTTATTGATTTTTCGCGCGAAATTTCGATTATTGCTGCGCGTTCTCCAATCGGAGAGATTGCCTGTTATGAACCATCCGAGAATGTTCACTCGGAGGGAATTTTACGAACTTCCACTGTTCCGGCGAA
Source organism: Rhizobiaceae bacterium (assembly GCA_016764155.1). GTDB lineage: Bacteria > Pseudomonadota > Alphaproteobacteria > Rhizobiales > Rhizobiaceae. Next base: position 20,575 of record JAESSK010000169.1, on the reverse strand, counting down.
TATTTCAGATGGTTTAAGAGAATCAGCGGAGAAAATCGCGACAACCATTCTCACCAATCTTGAATATGTGGGCGTGATTGGCGTTGAATTCTTTGTCACAGGCGATGATGAGCTGCTGGTCAACGAGTTTGCGCCGCGGGTTCATAATTCTGGCCACTGGACGGAAGCTGCCTGTGTGGTTTCGCAATTNGAGCAGCATATCCGCGCCGTTTGTGGACTTGCTTTGGGTGACCCTTCACGCCACAGCGACTGTGTCATGNAAAACCTAATCGGTGATGATATGGANCGTGTGCCGCAGATTTTGAGTGAATCAAACAACCTGCTTCATCTCTACGGCAAGGAAGAAACGAGGGCAGGGCGGAAAATGGGGCATGTGACTCGGTTGCTTGGGCCTAATAGTTAAAGAAATCATTGCTAATACAGCGATATTTTCCTCTCTAGCGCTGGACATTTTTGGAATCATTTGATAGTTATTNGGTAACTGGCAAGGGCTCCTTTGCGGGTGTGATGTTGTTGCTTTCTACAATTGGTAGAATTTGATGATGTTTGTTTGGCTTAACATTAATTTAAGTCATTGAAATCATATCTGGAATTGCCCCTGCAAAATTTAAACCGTAACAAATATGAAACGGAATTACGCGTGCAAGTACTCGTTCGTGATAACAATGTTGATCAGGCACTTCGTGCACTGAAAAAGAAATTACAACGCGAAGGCGTTTTCCGTGAAATGAAATTGCGGAATTTCTATGAAAAACCTTCTGAAAAGCGTGCTCGCGAAAAGGCTGAAGCCATTCGTCGTGCCCGTAAGCTTGCGCGCAAGAAAATGCAGCGCGAAGGTCTTCTGCCAATGAAGGGTCGTCGTTAATTCGCCGTCTTTCTGCCAGAATTAAAGTTATAAATTTGGCGAGGGTAGCGTGAAGCCGCCTTCGCTTTGTTGCGTTTGTTCGTTAGGCAATTGTCAGCAGGGTTGNTTGNTGACTCGGAGANCTAAATGCATTTTCCCAAAATGATATTGGTGCCCACGTGTTTGATAGTGGTCGGAATTTTGGCNGGTTGTCAGGGTTCCAACATCGAAAACGCTGTGAATATCGACCCCGCGCAGGGTTCGAGGACCAANATTGCCTCACTGACCGAGGTGGTCAACAGCAATCCCAAATCAGCAGAAGCCTATAATGTTCGCGGCACTGCTTATGGNCGCGCCGGGCGCAACCGTGAAGCCATTGCCGATTTTTCCAAAGCNNTGCAGCTCAATCGNCGTTTCTATCAGGCATTTGCTAACCGNGCTTTGGTGTACCGNGCTATGGGNGAGCGCGAAAANGCCGTTGCAGATTANTCCAANGCGTTGAAAATCAATTCTCAGTATGATGTGGCCNATATCGGGCGCGGTAATGTTTACCGTTTGGCGGGTAAGCCAAGACAGGCGTTGCGCGATTATGAACGTGCCATTCGTTTGGGTACGACCAACCCTAGAGCCTATCATTCGCGCGGATTGCTATATCAAACCAGTGGTGATCACGCTCAGGCGATTGATGATTTCACCACAGCGATCTCGCTTTCACCCAATGCGGCTGAACCCTATAATGCGCGCGGTGTTTCCTANCTTGCGATNAAAGATCAGGAAAATGCANTGACCGACATAAATCGCGCTCTGCTGATCGATAAGGATTANGCAGAAGCGTGGGCCAATCAGGCGCTGGTTTATGAACAAAGAAACCAGAAGAAAAAAGCATTTAAGGCCTATGCGCGCGCNTCNGCATTAGACCCGAAATATCAACCTGCTCGTGACGGTATGCGTCGTACGAGAGGTTAGTCTTCGACTTCCCAATGCAACGGGAACATCGGATCGAAGACTGTGACCATTCCTTCGCCAGTCTCGAAATTCTTCGGAAATTCAAGCGGCTTGTCGCGCTTTACCAGCGTCATGGTGCCGGTGTTTTTAGGCAGGCCATAATATGCCGGACCGTTGAGTGAGGTGAATGCCTCCAATTTGTCCAGCGCTCCCTCATTTTCAAAAACATGAGCTAAGCAAGACAGTGTGTTGATGGAAGAATAGATGCCGGCGCAACCGCAGGCGCATTCCTTCAAAGGATCAACATGGGGTGCAGAATCTGTNCCGAGGAAAAAGCGCTNGTCGCCGGANGTGGCAGCTTTNACCAGTGCCACACGATGCAATTCGCGNTTGGCTACCGGCAGGCAATAATAATGNGGCTTGATGCCGCCNACCAAAATGGCGTTACGGTTGATGATCAGATGATGGGTGGTGAGNGTTGCTGCAAGGTTGTTATCCTGAGCGNTGACATAATCNACNCCGTCTTTTGTGGTGACATGTTCCATGATNATTTTTAGATCAGGNAGGNGNTTTCTTAGCGGGTCGAGCACAGTCTCGATGAATACGGCCTCGCGGTCGAAAATATCCACATCCNCGTCCGTCACCTCGCCGTGCATGCAAAGGGGAATATTGAGTTCCGCCATTTTTTCCAGCACTGGCATNACATTGGCAACATCTGTGACGCCGCTTTGGGAATTCGTTGTGGCNCCNGCCGGNTANAGTTTAACAGCNCTGATNATGCCATCGNTGAAACCTGCTGCTACNTCNTNGGGNTNTGTNGTTTCNGTCAGATANAGGGTCATTAGCGGAGTGAAATCATCACTCTNNGGCNNGCAGGCCAAAATGCGCTCGCGNTAGCTAATCGCATCGGCAACGGTCACAACCGGCGGNACCAGATTTGGCATGATGATGGCGCGTTGAAAATGGGCCGAGGTATGGGCGATGACGCCCTTTAACATTTCGCCATCGCGCAAATGCAGGTGCCAGTCATCGGGTTGGGTAATGGTGATTTTGTTCATAGCAAAATCGATAAGCCATTCACGGGCGGGTTTCAAATAATTCTCGAAATATTTTGTGTATGTCGAAATGCCCGGTGTTTGTTCGTCATCTTAATACCAATCATAGAATAAAAGGAGAAAATGATATGACACTTCAACTGACGGGTATTTATGCCTCTATGCTTGCGGTGCTTGGTATTTATCTGGGCATAGCGGTCAGTATCATGCGGGGTAAAACCGGCATTGCGATCCTGCACGGGGATAATATGGTGCTGGCAGAACGGATGCGGCGACACGGGAATTTTGTTGAATCCGTGCCGTTGGTTCTGATCCTGATGGGGGCTGTTGAACTGGCCGGGGCATCACCCAACTGGCTTCATGCTATCGGCGGAATTTTGCTGGTTGCTCGTATCATCCATCCATTCGGTATCGATCATCAAAAGCCTGATGCACCGGCGCGTATTATTGGTACCGTGGGTACCCAAATTGCAACTTTGATTGCNGTGGTTTTTCTCATCTGGAACGCNTTAGGGTGAATAAAGCATTCGGGCGCGACGCATTATTGTGCCCGAATGGTTNTCTGGTTTNTATCTTGAATTAAATACGGTATTCGNCGACTATTGTCTGGCTTAAATCAGGGGCTGATGAATTTACTAAAAAGGTTCGTCGATTGGAAACGTCAGAATATACTGTCGATACCGTGGTTGATGNGGATAAATCNACGGATAGNCCCCTCAAGGGTGTTCTTTACCGTGTAGAGCAGGCTTTTATGCAGCGGCCCTACTNGTTCGCNACGNTCGTTTTTTTTGCNTTGGCGCTTCTTCCGGTGGCCGTGTGGCTTGATCTTCGGCATTTGTCGAGTGAGGCGTTGACCCGGCAGGCTACCGATCTNAATTCNATGGTGACCACGTTNCGCAGTTATTATGCAAGCAATGTGGTGGGCCGTATTCANAAAAATAAGGGCCAAAGNACGCCTGCGCATAANTATAAGGATATNGATGGCGGCATTCCGATACCGGCNACNCTNTCGATAGAGCTTGGTGATTTGATCGGGAAGAAGGGTGGCAAGATTGGCTATCGTTTTGTCTCGGATCNTGTTTTCAAAAACCGCGAACCCCATTTGCTTTCTGNGTTTGAAGNTACNGCAATTAGNCAGTTTCGNGANACAAGAGATCCTGATGANAGTGCTACNGAAATTACAGGTTCTATTCTNAANCGNAAAATTCAAATGGCGGTGCCTGTTATTATGGGGGAGGCCTGTGTTTCCTGTCATAATTCGCATCCGTTGAGCCCAAAGACNGACTGGAAAGCTGGCGATATACGCGGCATTCAATCCATCAGTGTGAAGCANNCGATCGCTGCNAATGTCTTNTCGTTNAAATNTTTATTGTTATATCTGCTATGNGCTGGCTCNTTCGGCATTGCNTTTATNGTTCTNCAATGGCGNCAGGCGNTACAATATGCGCGTTTGAACNAAGACCTTGAAGAAACAAATTCATTTTTGGCNTCGGTCTCGCTGAAAATTTCGAAATATCTGTCACCACAGGTCTATAAGTCGATTTTCCGGGGCGAGCGCGACGTAGTGATTTCTACCGANCGCAAAAAANTNACGATCTTCTTTTCCGANATCAAGGATTTTACNGCAGCGACCGAACAACTTCAGCCGGAAGAACTAACNGCACTTTTGAATGAATATTTCACCGAAATGGAAAAGATCGCCCATCANTACGGGGCGACGGTGGATAAGTTTATCGGGGATGCAATCCTTGCTTTCTTTGGTGATCCGGAAACCAGAGGTGCTCAAAAAGATGCCCAAGCATGCCTGGAAATGGCGATTGCCATGCAGCGGCGTATGTTGGAACTTAATGGCGAATGGCGACGACGAGGGATCACAAAACCGTTTTTGGTTCGGATGGGGATTAATACCGGTTATTGCAATGTGGGGAATTTTGGCAGTGTCGACCGCATGGATTATACGATCATTGGAGCGGAAGCCAATTTGGCCGCAAGGCTAGAATCGATAGCTACGCCGGGCGGCATTGTTATGAGCAATGAAACCTATTTACTCGTTCAAAATATCATTCGCGCCAAGCCCATGAAGCCAATTACTCTTAAAGGGATTAGCCGCGAAATTGTTCCTTATGAAGTCACGAATATAAACGAAACGGGTTCAGATGTTTTCAGCATGAATACAAAGCGCCTGAGCTTAAAAATTGATTTTGCCAATGTTGAAAACAACGAAATGAATGAGATCCAATCGACGCTGGAAACTGTGCTGGCCGAGGTGAAAAAATCACGAAAAGGCAAAGCTTAGTCTATTTAGTCGAGGGCCGTTGTTAGGAAATTTATGCCTGCTGCGCAGAATGCCAATGCGAAAACAGTTTCAAACCAGCGCCTAAGTTTGGCATATCCCGTGGTTACCATTTTGCTTGAAGTAACAGGGCATAACCGTGAANAAACAAGAAACCTTGAACAGCAATTGCGGCGAGGCNGGATCGGCTGTGCTGGCTGTCCGTGTCAGAGACTTTAGCAAATCGGTTACCTGCGGGTGCTTTCATCTGTAGGCGAAAATTCTGGCCAAATCCAAAAAACGGGCTTGACCCTGACACTAGTGTCAATCCGCTAGGGCTATCTGCTCATCAATAAGATGAAGNANTTGCAGACAGGAAAATACGAAATGACACAGAATAGCCTTTGGCAAAATAAGGTCGCGATTGTTACCGGCGGCAGCTCCGGTATTGGCAAAGCGACGGCTCTGGAGCTTGTTGCACAAGGCGCGAAGGTGCTTATCACAGGGCGCAGTGATGCGAAGCTAGCCGAGGTGGCGGCGATGAACGACGCGATTGAAGCACTGCAGGCAGACAGTGCTGACGCCGATAGCGGAATGCGGATCGTTGAGGCAGCAACCAGCCGGTGGGGNCGCCTTGATCTCNTCGTCAACAACTCAGGGGCGGGTCAACCGCTCCCCATGACGGCCTATGATGCAGATGTCATCGCTAAGATGACCGCGGTGAATATCATTGCGCCTTCCCTNTTGGTAAAGGCAGGCCATGCTGCCTTGTGCGAAAGCAAAGGTGCCATTGTGAATATTGGCACAGCCGTGACCCAGAACGCCGCGCCAATGTTAGCACATTACGCAGCAACCAAGGCCGCATTAGATCATTTGACCAAATCATGGGCCATTGAATTAGCTGGTGATGGCATTCGCGTGAACGCCATTGCGCCTGGCCCCGTTAAAACCGGCGNGCTGACGGGAATGATGGGGTTGTCAGACGAAATGGCGCAGCAAATCGAAGAACAAGAGGCAGCTCAAGTTCCTCTGGGGCGTCGCGGCGTAACAACCGATATCGTTCCTTGGATTCTGCAATTGGGCAGCCCTGAAAACGCGTGGTTGACAGGGCAAGTCCTGACGGTGGACGGTGGCTGGTCTCTGCGAACCTAAGGAGNCAACATGGGCTGGGAGATGCGGATCATCCCCCAGTTCCGCTCTTGATAAGCAGTTAAAGCATTTACATATATGTCAGGGTTAGCTGGAAAGGGAATGAAATGCAGGCCAAAGAAGCCGCCGAAAGGCTTGGGATTACGCAACGCATGTTGCGCCACTATGAAAAACAAGACCTGATAGCGGTAGGCCGCACGCCCAACGGCTACCGACATTACAGCGAAACTGATCTACGTCGCGCAGGTCGCATCCGTGACTTTATAGCGACCGGATTTTCCACCCGTGAGATCCGCGCCATGAGTGCCTGCCTGTCAGACGAAGGGGCTGGCCCGTGTGAAGGCGGAATCGAGAAGTTGATGGAAAAGCTTGAGCATATTGAAAGGCTTAGAGTGGACTTAGACGAACGCCGCGACGCGGTTCTTGATCGCCTTGCAGCTTTGAGAAATGGCCTTTCAAACCCTGATACATCAGGNGAACCGCAAGAAACCCCAATAGATCCTATCGCGCGTCGTCAGAAACCTGCTGACTTGGGCGTACCCGACCCAATATAGAGCCAAGCACGGACTGCCTCGGGCGTGCTGTATTCACGCATCCCCATTTCTCCAAAGCGGTCGTTAGACTGATGTTGAGCAACGGCAGCAAAGCCCGCAGAGCAGAACATTGCGTGTATTATTGAATATCAGCTTTGGAGAAACCTNAGCAGAAAATTTGCTCAGTTCGATTTGCCGAAAGCCTTCTTGACTTTCATGTTGATCACTCACATAATTAAACGAACGTTCATTTAATTTTTGGATTGATATGGCGCGAACAGTGGGATCAGTTGGGACCAAGACCTTTGACGAGGTTCGCAATGCTGCGTTGTTTTTGTTCGCGAACCACGGCTATGCTGCTGTTTCCATGCGCCAGATTGCTGCCCGGGTAGGGGTTCAGGCCGGGGCGATTTATAATCATTTCTCCAATAANCAGGCTTTGCTGAGCGACTTGCTGATNGAGCANATGCGCGAGCTTATTGATGCTTGCGANGCGCGGCCATCNGGTGANCAACCCNTTGAAGCGCTNGAACAGTTTGTTCGTTTTCATATCCGCTATCATATCGATAAGGCTGATGAGGTTTTNATCGCNTATATGGAATTGCGCAATCTGGANCCGGAGAATTTTCGCGAGGTTCAGGCTTTGCGTCAGCGCTATGANCGNGTTTTGCGCGATATTTTGCGCGATGGTGCGANGACGGGCGCGTTCGAGATTTCCGATGCNCCGGTTGCCGGAATGGCGATCATTGCTATGTTGACCGGGGTTAATACNTGGTTTCGCTATGGTGGGCGGTTGTCGGTTTCGCAGATTGAAGAAATTTACGTAAAAATGGTGATGCAGAGCGTCGGGGTTTTTGAACCTACTGCTCTTATGGAGGAGAATGCATAATGTTTCATGCGGTAATGAATTTTGCGCTTGGTGAAGAAATCGAAGCGCTACGGGAAATGACCCATCGATTTGCTCAGGACAAGATTGCGCCAAGGGCNGCCGAGATTGATGCAAGCAATGAATTTCCGNCNGATCTCTGGAAAGAAATGGGCGACATGGGCCTGTTGGGTGTGACGGTGCCGGAGGAATATGGTGGCGCTGGTATGGGCTATCTTGCTCACACAGTGGCAGTGGAAGAAATCGCTCGGGCCTCTGCTTCGGTCTCTCTTTCTTACGGTGCGCATTCGAATTTGTGCGTCAATCAGCTCAAACTCAACGGCAATGATGAGCAAAAGGCAAAATATTTGCCACGGTTGATTTCCGGTGAGCATGTGGGTGCTTTGGCGATGTCTGAAGCGGGTGCGGGTTCCGACGTGGTTTCCATGTCGTTGCGGGCTGAAAAGCGCAATGATCGTTTTATTCTCAACGGNACCAAATACTGGATNACCAACGGACCGGATGCGGANACGNTGATTGTTTATGCCAAGACGGACCCCGATGCTGGGTCACGTGGATTGACTGCGTTTCTGATCGAAAAAGAAATGGTCGGGTTTTCCACCTCTGCCCATTTCGACAAACTCGGNATGCGCGGCTCCAATACAGGCGAACTGATTTTTGAAGATGTGGAAGTGCCTTACGAGAACATTCTTGGCGAAGAAGGCAAGGGCGTGAATGTGTTGATGTCCGGTCTTGATTATGAGCGCGTGGTGCTTTCCGGCATTGGCATCGGCATCATGCATGCCTGTCTTGATGCGATCATGCCCTATATGCATGAGCGCAAACAGTTTGGGAAACCGATTGGNGAATTCCAGCTTATGCANGCGAAAATTGCCGATATGTATACGGCGATGAATTCGGCNCGTGCTTATGTTTATGCGGTGGCGCANTCTTGCGACCGGGGNGANGTGACNAGGCAGGATGCAGCGGCTTGTGTGCTTTATGCNTCCGAACAAGCGATGCAACAATCGGTGCAGGCAGTGCAGGCNATGGGCGGTGCTGGCTATCTTTCCGATAGTCCGGTTTCGCGTTTGATGCGNGACGCCAAGNTGATGGAAATTGGNGCTGGNACCAGTGAAATTCGCCGNATGNTNATCGGNCGGGAATTGTTCAAGGTAACCGCATGAGTGTCATTCATTCAAAAATATCGCCGCATTCGGAAGCGTTTTTAGCCAATCGCAAGGCTAGCCTTGAGGCAATGGATGTGGTTAAGGAAGCCGCGCAATTGGCAATGGCTGGTGGGGGAGAACGTTCGCGCGAACGCCATATTTCACGGGGCAAAGTTTTGCCGCGTGAGCGGGTGGATCGCTTGCTTGATCCGGGCTCTGCGTTTTTGGAAGTCGGTCAGACTNCTGCCCATNATATGTATTCNGGCGTTGCACCCTCTGCTGGTTTGATTGCTGGCGTTGGTACTGTAAGTGGTCGCGAAGTGATGGTCATTTGTAACGATGCGACCGTTAAAGGCGGTACNTATTATCCGATGACNGTNAAGAAGCATTTGCGNGCGCAGGAGATTGCGGGCGAGAATAATCTGCCCTGTGTTTATCTGGTTGATAGTGGTGGTGCGAACCTGCCAAATCAGGATGANGTGTTTCCTGATAAAGAACATTTTGGCCGTATCTTTTATAATCAAGCCAATCTTTCAGCCAAGGGCATTGCGCAGATTGCGGTGGTGATGGGATCGTGCACAGCGGGTGGGGCATATGTGCCAGCCATGTCGGACGAGACAATCATTGTGAAAGAGCAGGGCACGATTTTCCTTGCCGGTCCGCCTTTGGTGAAAGCCGCAACAGGTGAAATTGTTAGCGCTGAAGATTTGGGCGGCGGCGATNTGCATACGCGGCTATCTGGCGTGGCTGATNATCTGGCCGAAGATGATGATCATGCGCTTGCNNTNGCNCGNCNGGCGGTNGCAAATTTGAANATNGTNAAACCNCANCAANTNGATATGCAGCAGAGCGAAGAACCGCTTTANGATCCNGAAGAAATTTTGGGCATTGTGCCCGATGATGTGCGCACGCCTTATGATGTNCGCGAGGTGATTGCNCGNGTTGTNGATGGTTCGCGTTTCGATGAATTCAANGCNCGGTTTGGTTCTACGCTGGTCTGTGGCTTTGCCCATGTGTGNGGGATGCCGGTNGGTATNATCGCCAATAACGGCGTGTTGTTTTCTGAAAGCGCNNTGAAGGGNACCCACTTTGTGGAGCTTTGTTCNCANCGTAAAATTCCNTTGGTGTTTTTNCAAAANATNACCGGATTTATGGTTGGTCAAAAATATGAAGCTGGCGGTATCGCCAAAGATGGAGCCAAGTTGGTGACGGCTGTTGCTTCAACCAAAGTACCGAAAATCACCATGTTGATTGGCGGCTCTTTCGGAGCTGGAAACTATGGCATGGCGGGGCGGGCATTTTCGCCGCGCTTCCTTTGGACATGGCCCAATAGCCGGATTTCTGTGATGGGCGGTGAACAGGCTGCGGGAGTTTTGGCGACTGTTAAACGCGACGGCATGGAACGCCGTGGTGAGGAATGGTCTGCGCAAGAAGAAATTGAATTCAAGCAGCCAACGATTGATATGTTCAAAGAACAAAGTCACCCGCTTTACGCCTCGGCACGGCTCTGGGATGATGGCATCATCGACCCGCGCAACACACGTAGTGTGCTGGCGCTTTCGTTAAGTGCTGCCCTTAATGCCCCGATAGAAGATACGCAATTTGGCATATTCAGAATGTAAGGAACTAAAAATGCTGACTACCCGATTAACCGAACGTTTGGGCATTGCCCACCCCGTAATATCAGCGCCGATGGCCAACGCTTCCGGTGGCGCTCTTGCCTCGGCGGTGACCCGGGCCGGTGGCTTAGGAATGATTGGCGGAGGCTACGGTAAGTCGGATTGGCTCGCTGAACAATTTGCGCTGGCTGGCAACCAGCCGGTGGGTTGTGGTTTCATCACTTGGGCTCTGGAGAAAAACCAAATTGCTCTGGATGAAACGTTAGAGCGTTCTCCTACCGCAATCTTTTTATCGTTTGGCGATCCTGCACCATATGCTGAAAAAATCAAAGCCTCAGGCGCGTTGCTTATCTGTCAGGTGCAAACTGTGAAGGATGCAAAACGGGCAATCGAAGTGGGTTCCGATATCGTGGTGGCGCAGGGATCAGAAGCCGGTGGGCATAGTGGCAAGCGTGCAAGTTTTGCGCTGGTGCCGGAAGTGGCTGACACAATTAATGCGAGCGGATCGGATGCCTTGCTGGTAGCTGCCGGTGGTATTGGTGATGGGCGCGGTCTTGCTGCAAGCCTAATGCTGGGGGCCGATGGGGTGCTGGTTGGGACACGGTTTTGGGCCAGAGATGAAGCGCTGGTTCATGAAAATATGCTGGCTGAAGCGGTTGCTGCATCTGGTGATGACACATTGCAGACAAGTGTGATGGATGTGGCGCGTGAACTGGATTGGCCGGAACGCTATAGCGCTCATACGCTTAGGAATAAATTTACCGACCAATGGCATGGCAATCTCGATGAATTGAAAAAGGCTGGCAAGGCCGAGGCCGATAAATGGGCGGCGGCATGGATTGCTGGAGATACGGATATTGCCAATACAATGGTCGGTGAAGCCACAGGTTTGATATCAAGTGTGATGCCTGCTGCGGAAATTCTTGATTCAATTGTCAGTGAAGCAAGTGACATTATTTCGAATAGTTTTAAGCAGAATGTGAAACAGGGATGATGCAGCTTTTTTCCAAAATTCTCATTGCCAATCGGGGCGAGATTGCCTGACGCGTCATGCGTACGGCAAAGCGTATGGGGATTGCGACAGTCGCGGTTTATTCCGATGCGGACGCTCTCGCCATGCATGCGATGATGGCTGATGAAGCGGTGCGGATTGGCGAATCGCCGGTGAGTGATAGTTATCTAAAAGGTGACGTTATCATCGAAGCGGCATTGGCTACCGGGGCGCAGGCCATTCATCCTGGCTATGGGTTTTTGTCGGAAAACCCGGATTTTGTTGAAGCGGTGGAAAAAGCCGGTTTGGTTTTCATCGGACCATCAGCGAGTGCCATTCGCGCAATGGGTCTGAAAGATGCTGCCAAGAATTTGATGAGCGAAGCGGGTGTTCCCGTTGTGCCGGGTTATCATGGCGCTAATCAAGATGCGAAATTTTTGGCAGAAGAAGCTGAAAAGATTGGTTATCCGGTGTTGATTAAAGCGCGTGCTGGTGGCGGTGGTAAGGGCATGCGCAAGGTGGAGCGACCAGAAGATTTTGCTACTGCCCTTGAAGGGGCATCGCGCGAGGGGGATGCGAGTTTTGGCGACGGTCATGTGTTGATTGAAAAATATATCACCTCACCACGCCATATCGAAATTCAGGTTTTTGGCGATAATCACGGCAATGTGGTGCATCTCTTCGAGCGCGATTGTTCGCTTCAGCGCCGTCATCAAAAGGTGATTGAAGAAGCGCCTGCGCCCGGGATGACCGAGGCCATGCGCAAGGCTATGGGGGATGCGGCAGTGAAGGCTGCTGAAACCATTAATTACTCCGGAGCGGGGACGATTGAATTTATCGTCGATGGTTCTGATGGCCTGAAAACTGATGCCTTCTGGTTCATGGAAATGAATACCCGCTTGCAGGTGGAGCATCCGGTGACGGAGTTTATTACCGGGCAGGATTTGGTGGAGTGGCAATTGCTGGTGGCAAGCGGGGAACCGCTGCCCTTAAAGCAATCACAACTTTCGATTAGTGGCCATGCATTTGAAGCGCGAATTTATGCCGAGGATGTTTCCAAAGGCTTTTTGCCAGCGACCGGCAAGCTTGAATATCTGCGATTGTGTGAAATTGCCCGAAACGATTCCGGGGTTCGCGAAGGTGATATCATTTCACCGTTTTATGATCCGATGATTGCCAAGGTCGTTACNTTNGGTGGGTCTCGCGCTGAAGCNTTNGCGCGGATGAAAAANGCNCTGGCTGAAACGCGGGTGGTNGGTACNACGACCAATAANGCATTTCTTGCCGCACTTTGTAACCATGAGGGATTTGCCCGTGGTGAGGTTGATACCGGCCTGATCGACCGTGATCTCGAGATGTTGCTTAAGCAGGATGAGATCAGTTCTCAAGCTATTGCGCTGGCTGGCCTGTGCGCTCTTGGTCTGCATGAAGAACATACTCAATTTCAATCATTCCGCCATTGGGGAGGTGCCAGCAACCGCGTTGTTTTGGAGTTGGAAGGTGAACCAATTGAAGTGCACATCCGATCATCCAATATCAGCGGTTCGGTTGTACATGAGGTGGGTGAACATCAACATAAAATTGAATTTGTCGGGATCGATGGCGAACAGTTTATCTGCCGGATCGATGGGCAAGTGTCCAAATTTTCTCTTGCGCGCTATCCCGGTCATTTGGTTTTATTCGTTGCTGGTGGTGCTCATGACTTTGCTTTGCCGGATCCGCTGGCAGTTGGAGAGGATGACGGGNTTTCTGGNAATAGNGTNGTTGCGCCTATGCCGGGATTGATCAAGGTAATTTCGGCAAAATCAGGTGATGCGGTCAAAGAAGGCGATGCGTTGCTGGTTTTGGAAGCGATGAAAATGGAACACACACTGACGGCTCCACGTGATGGGGTTATTGCTGAAATGAACGCCAAAGCAGGCGATCAGGTGGAGGATGGGGTGATACTNGTNTTGCTTGAGGCCGAGGATGAATAACAAAGTTCGCATTTTTGAAATGGGGCCACGCGATGGGCTTCAAAACGAAAAGAAACTGATNGAAACNGCCNATAAAATTACTTTGGTCGATATGCTTTCAGATTGCGGATTTGAAAAAATNGAGGTGACCAGTTTTGTNTCACCAAAATGGGTGCCNCAAATGGCGGATGCCAGTGAGGTGATGGCGGGGATTACGCGNAANGCNGGNGTATCTTANGNCGTGCTNACTCCNAATATGNGNGGNTATGANGGNGCGNTTGCTGCCAANGCNGACGAGATTGCGGTGTTTGGTTCNGCNTCNGANGGGTTCAGNCANAGNAATATTAATTGCTCGGTGGCTGAAAGTATCGAGCGTTTTAAGCCGGTTATAGCTACGGCTCTCCAAGATAATATTCCGGTCCGGGGTTATATTTCCTGCGTCACCAATTGCCCGTTTGATGGGCCCACGCCACCGGAAACGGTCGCCCGGATTGCTGAAACGCTTTTTAAACTTGGCTGTTATGAAGTCTCTCTCGGAGATACAATTGGCCATGGCACGCCGGAAACAATTTCAGTAATGCTGGATGCTGTTTTACAAGGTGTGCCAGCTGAAAAGCTAGCCGGACATTATCACGATACGTTGGGAAATGCGCTTGCGAACATTTCCGCCAGTTTGGAAAAAGGTTTGCGGACCTATGATGCAGCCATTGGTGGCCTGGGCGGATGCCCCTATGCGCCGGGTGCCAAGGGAAATGTCGATACGGGGGCTGTGGTATCTATGCTGGACTCCNTGGGNTTTANCACAGATATTGATAGCGGGAAGCTGAGGGCNGCCGCGGATTTTGCGGTTTCATTAAGGTGATTGCAGATGAATTTCGAAACTGTGCAGATTGAAATAAGCAATAATGGGATTGCCACGCTGACGATGATGCGTGGAGATAAACACAACGCACTGAACGCGGAGNTGATTGCGGAACTTGCNAGCGCNACGACTGTGCTGGCAGAANATTCCGATGTGCGGGTGGTGGTGCTGGCCGGCGATGGCAAAAGNTTTTGTGCTGGCGGTGATCTTGGCTGGATGCAGGAGCAATTTCATTCAAGCCGGGAACAGCGCATGCGCGAAGCACGCAAAATTGCCTATATGTTACACGGATTGAACTTGCTCCCAAAACCGCTGATTGCCCGGGTTCATGGTAATTCCTTTGGCGGCGGCTTNGGCATGATGAGTGTGTGCGATTATGTGATCGCGGTTGATGGGGCAAAGTTTGGTTTGACGGAAACCAAGCTTGGGNTNATNCCNGCNACCATTGGCCCTTATGTTGTTGCGCGGATGGGCGAGGGCAGAGCACGGCAGGTGTTCATGTCGGGTGAATTATTTGGTGCCGAAAGAGCAAAAGAATTGGGGTTGGTTTCTGAAGTTGTCAGTGCCGCAGATTTGGACGATGCAGTAGAAAGAGCCATTACGCCATATCTGGCCACAGCGCCGCGGGCTGTTGCTTCAGCCAAGGAATTAACCCGGTCGCNTGGTGCTGTCATTGACGAGCAAGTGATCGAAGATACGGTGCGCAGGCTTGCCGATGTTTGGGAAGGGGGCGAGGCTCACGAAGGTGTGGGCGCGTTCTTTGAGAAACGTANACCGGGCTGGGTGAGNTANGGNTTAGNAAAAATAGGCNTGAAATTATTGGCNGGCATCGNNTCGAATGNTTGTAATATCAGNCCGAANTTTTCNGCNGCTTTTTTNANCTNTTCNATATCGCGAATGCCCCATTCCGAATTTCGCTCCCGGAGCGATTTATCGAAATCAATATTGCCTTGCCCAATATGTTTCCCCTCTACCTTATAAGGACCGTAGAGAATCAATTTTCCTCCGGGCAGTAGATGGGTTGAAGCGGATTTCAATAATCCCAGTGCCACGTGCCATGGCGAAATGTGGATGACGTTGAAGCACTGGATAGCTGTCAGTTTTGTGGGCGGATAACCCTCCTCACCCAAGGGCCAATCGGGGGATGAGCCATCAATAGCGGAGGATGGTTTCACATTGGACACTTTCAAATGACTGGCCCATGCATCGGTGCTGGCCCGGCTTGCTTCATCGGGATCGCTTGGCCAAAATGTCAGTTCCGGCATTAAAGCTGCAAGCGCCGTGATGTGCTGACCACTGCCACTTCCGATTTCCAATACGTGACCGGACTTGCCTTCCAGTGCTTTGGTGATGACCGTAGAAATTGGATCAATGTTGCGAAGATAAGATGGGGCATTGAGTCGGTTTGGCATTTCTGCAATGTTCTTTTCATGTGAATAATTGATCCCATCATCAAGGAGAAGAGATGCAATTTCAACCAAAAATGACGGTGTCAGAAGTAAACGAATTTGTGGGGGAGGTATTTCCTCAATCCAAACAATATGGCTGGGCTGCTGAGGAAATTAGCTCTGGGTTTATTCGTGTCGGTATGAAAATTACCGAAAATGATTTGCGCCCAGGCGGTACGATTTCAGGGCCAACGATGTTTACGCTGGCCGATGTTTCAGCCTATTTGCTGATTCTTTCGCATATCGGCAAGGTAGCCTTGGCGGTCACGACCAATCTCAATATCAATTTTCTCAACAAGCCGGTTATGGGCGACCTTGTGGCCGAGGGGCAATTGTTGAAACTGGGTAAGCGGCTGGCGGTGTGTGATGTTAAAATTCTCTCCAAAGTCGACCAGACATTGGTGGCTCATGCGACTGCGACCTACTCCATTCCTCCAGTAAAATAGGCGTTTTAAATGAGTGAAATTTTTGTCTCGAAATTAACCCGTCAGGCTTTTGCCGATTTTGGTGATGTGATCGAAACCGACGAGGCGGACAGTTTTGAAATCAACAATGGCTCGACCATTCGCTACCATGATTTGGCGAAGGTTGAGACATTGGGAGAAAATGCTTCGACGCTGATCAATGTTTTTCGCGGGGATGAAAAGAAGTTCCCTCTGGGAATCGATATGATGGAGCGTCATCCTTTTGGCAGTCAGGCATTTGTTCCCCTGCAAGGCAGGCCGTTTCTGGTGGTGGTATCGAAAGATCTGGACGGAGTTCCCGGCACGCCGCAAGCCTTTNTNGCACANGGAAANCAGGGNGTGAATTATGCCGCCAACANCTGGCATCACCCGCTATTGGCNNTGNAACCGGATAGTGATTTNTTGGTGGTNGANCGTGGTGGNGATNGTGACAATCTGGAAGAGTATTTTTTTGATAAAGCATTCATAATAAAGAGCACTTTGGTGAGCGAATGAGATTGCAATATCNTGCTGATTGTACATAATTATTCCAGAAAGTGAGCGTTTTATGGATATCAATTACAACACTGAAGAAATNGCATTTCGCGATGAGGTTCGTGCCTTTTTTNCGGAGAAANTGTCTCCGCGCCTGTCCAATAAGGTNAAGTTTGGCAAGCGCCTTGCNAAAGCCGATATGGAAGAGTGGCAAACTGAATTGAATGCTCGCGGATGGCTTGCGCCTAACTGGCCGAAAGAATGGGGCGGGGCTGANTGGAGNGCTGTTCAAAATCATATTTTTGANGAGGANAGATGGGCCGCTAATGCGCCNCANATCATGCCNTTTGGGNTNGGNATGCTGGCGCCNGTNCTGATTAANTTNGGNANTGAANAACAGAAATCTCACTATTTGCCNCGTATGCTNGATGGCACGGATTGGTGGTGTCAGGGATATTCTGAACCNGGNGCNGGTTCTGATNTGGCATCNCTTCGCACCAAGGCGGAGCGCGATGGNGATCATTATATCGTCAATGGTCAAAAAACATGGACCACGATGGGCCATTTTGCNGACTGGATTTTTTGTCTTGTGCGCACGTCCAGTGANGGTAAGCGGCAAGAGGGGATTTCCTTTCTNTTGATTGATATGAAATCACCCGGCATTGAAGTGCGCCCNATCATTTTGCTCGATGGAGAGCATGAGGTGAATGAGGTGTTTTTCGATAATGTGAAAGTNCCNGCNGAAAANCTCGTTGGCGAAGAAAACATGGGCTGGACCTATGCCAAATATCTGCTCACNCATGAACGTACGAATACGGCCAATATCGGTAGTTCGCTTGCTGCCTTGGCCAGCATGAAAGAGATCGCCTCGCGGCAAATGAAGAATGGCAAGCCATTGTCGCAGGACCCCTATTTTGCAGCGCGTGTGGCGAAAGTGGAGATTGATTTGCGCGCCATGCAAACGACTAATCTACGTATCTTGGTGGAGGCGGATTCAGGTGCTGCATCTGGTCCGGAAAGCTCCATGTTGAAGGTTAAGGGTACGATTATCCGACAAGAAATCAATGATCTGGCGCGNCGTGCGCTCGGGCCATATGCTTTGCCATTTTCATCGGAAGCAATGGATGAGGGACACAATGACGAACCGATTGGNCCGGACTACGCCAATCCAATTGCGTCCGACTATTTCAANAATCGCAAACTTTCNATNTTTGCCGGNTCGAACGAGATTCANCGCAATATTATTTCAAAAACCAAACTGGGGTTATAGACTATGGATTTCAATCTCAGTGATGACAGGCGGATGCTGTCTGAGACTTTGTCGCGGTTCTTGAGCGACAAATACTCTATTGAAAAACGTCATGAATGTGCGGCTTCAGATGACGGATTTTCGCGTGATATGTGGAATGAGTTCGCAGAACTCGGNATTGTCGGTGCGTTGTTTTCGGAGGAAAATGGCGGCTTTGGCGGTGACGCAGAAGATATCAATGTTGTGTTTGAGCAACTTGGCCGGGCATTGGTGGTCGAACCATTTTTGCCGACTTTGCTTGCTGGTNCTCTTATCGAGGAATTGGGCAATGATGGGCAAAAGGGAATGCTGGAAGGTGTGATTTCCGGTGAGAAACTGATTGCCTTTGCCCATGGTGAACCGGGTTCGCGTTATGAAATTGAACGGGTTGCAGCGAAGTGCTNAAAANGCNGGNGATGGNTGGCAATTGAATGGCAATAAATCCGTGGTGCTTGGTGGAGGGACGGCCGACACGCTGATTATCTCTGCCCGCACAAGCNGTGANGAAGATAGCGCCGANGGCATTTCATTNTTCGTGGTTGATGCTGGNNCNGATGGATTGGANGTNCGTAGTTTTGGNACNGTTGANGGNTATCCNGCGGCGGAAATTTCCATGCGGAATGTCTCNGGTGAATTNTTNGGNANTGAAGGCGAAGCCTTTGCCGCAATTGAAAAAGCNTATGGNAGAGCNACNCTNGCNGTTTGNGCCGAAGCCATGGGTGCCATGGATGTGGCCAAGGATTTCACCGTCGAATATATGCATCAGCGCAAACAGTTCGGTGTGGAGATCGGCAAATTTCAGGTCTTGCAACATCGCATGGCGGATGTGTTGATCGAGCTTGAACAAATGCGTTCAAGCATCATTAATGCCTGTGGTCATATTAATGATGATCGGGTGGTTCGCGAGCGGATGATTTCATCGGCGAAACATCTGGCTGGCCGAATCGGTCGTCAGGTGGCGGAAGAGGCCATTCAAATTCATGGCGGTAATGGCATGACATGGGAATATGCGGTTAGCCATTATGCCAAGCGTATCATTATGATCGATCATTTGTTCGGCGATACGGACCACCATCTGGAACGTTATATTTCAATCGGGGCGTGAGGCGCTTCTTCAAAATAAGGAAATTATTATGAGCACATCTATCTCTGCACGACTGAAAGAAATGGGTATTGAATTGCCGGAACCCGCTGTGCCTGTGGCAAGCTATGTGGGCTTTGTGCGTCAGGGCGATCTGGTGTTTGTTTCCGGGCAATTGCCGTTGGTCAATGGGGTGCTAACTTGCACCGGGCTGCATGGGGATACGGTTTCCATTGATGATGGCACTGAGGCTGCTCGGGTTTGCGCAATCAATATTCTGGCGCAAATAAAAGTTGCCTGCGATGGCGATATCGACCGCATCGTGCGCTGTATTCGTCTTGGCGGGTTTGTTGCCTCGACACCGACCTTTACCGACCATCCAAAAGTCATTAACGGTGCGTCCGACTTCATGGGCGAAGCGCTTGGTGAAAAGGGTGCTCATGCCCGTGCAGCCGTTGGTGTTGCTGCGCTGCCGCTGAATGCCTGTGTGGAAATTGAAGCCACATTCTCTATTGCTTGATTGGAACTTAAATGACTGAAACTTTCGTATCTCATCTGGAGTGTTCCATTACCGGCAAGCGTTATGAGGCCGGGAAAATTCACGGGTTATCCGAAGCTGGTCGGCCTTTGCTGGTACGCTATGATCTGGAGAAAATGGCCGCTAGCATTAGCAAGGATGATATCAAAAATTCCGATGATCCGGGCATGTGGCGCTATGCTTCGATGTTGCCTGTGACCAAGGAAGAAAACCGCATCTCGCTGGGCGAAGTGGTGACGCCGCTTATTCCGCTTGAACGTTCTGCTTCTTTTCTCGGAGCGAAACCGGGCAAGGTGATCGTCAAGGATGAGGGGCGTTTGCCTACTGGTTCGTTCAAGGCACGGGGGCTTTGTCTTGCTGTTTCCATGGCGAAGGAATTTGGTATTGAGCATCTGGCAATTCCGACCAATGGCAATGCGGGGGCCGCGATGGCGGCTTATGCTAGCCGTGCCGGGCAGCGTGCAACGGTGCTTTGCCCCGCCGATACGCCGGAGATCAATATTCGTGAAATCCAGCTACAGGGCGGTGAGACCTATATGGTCAACGGGCTGATCAATGATTGCGGTGCAATTGTTGGTGGCGGCAAGGAAGCTGTGGGCTGGTTCGATATTTCTACCCTGAAAGAGCCGTATCGGATTGAAGGTAAGAAAACGATGGGGCTGGAGCTCGCCGAACAATTCGGCTGGAAACTGCCTGACGTGATTTTTTACCCAACCGGTGGTGGCACCGGTCTGATTGGCATGTGGAAAGCCTTTCACGAGCTAAAAGAAATGGGCTGGATTGATGGACCAATGCCGCGCATGATTGCGGTTCAGGCTGAGGGGTGTGCACCGATCGTGAAGACTTGGGAAGCAGGCGAAGAACATGCGCCGCTTTGGGAAAACGCCCATACTGTTGCCGCGGGTATTCGTGTGCCGATTGCGGTTGGTGACTTTTTGATCATTCGTGCTGTGCGTGAATCCGATGGATTTTGCATTACCCTATCAGACGAAGAAATCATGGAAGCGCGCGATTTCATCGCCA
>JAESSK010000168.1 GCA_016764155.1 Rhizobiaceae bacterium | reverse complement strand
CCCACCAGCACCAGAATCCATCGTCGTGATGGACCAAAGGCTAGTCATGCACTAACATTCAAACTGGACCAACCAATGGGGGCCGATCAGCTGGTATGGGATAAGCTCGCTCAATATATCGCCATCGTTTCTACGGAATGGCTTGATCTCTTGCCGATTTTCGGAGAACCCATCGCCCGTAATTTCCTGTCGCCCGACGCGCTGGAAAGTCGGTTATTCACCCTGATGATTTTCATGCATATCGCCATTCCGCTGATTGCCCTTACGTTCCTGTGGGTTCATCTGCAACGGATAACAAAAGCGCGCATCAACCCACCGCGCGGACTGGCGATTTCGGTATTTATGATGCTCTTGGCACTATCACTAATCCACCCCGCACTAAGCCAAGCACCGGCAAATTTGGCGGAAGTTCCTGGCGATATTGGCCTGGATTGGTTCTATCTATCGCTCTTCCCATTGATGGAAACATTACCCGGCAGTCTCACATGGGGCATGACCGCTTGCTTCATGGTGATCCTGATGGCCATTCCTTGGTTGCCGCCATTGAAACGCCCAAAAGCGGCGGTGGTTCATCTGGATAATTGCAATGGTTGCGCCCGCTGTTTCCACGACTGCCCCTATGGCGCAATCGAATTGATCGCCCGCACCGATGGCATGCCCTTTGAACGGGAACCCATTGTTGATCCGGATAAATGCGTTTCCTGCGGCATCTGCGCAGGCTCATGTCCCACTGCAACGCCGTTCCGCAGAATGTCTGATTTATTACCCGGAATTGACCTGCCGGACCGCACCATTGCTAACTTGCGTGAGCAGGCAGAACAGGCCGCAAGCCAGTTAAGCGGTAAAAACCGCATCATGGTTTTCAATTGCGACCACGGTCCTAACCTTACCAAAATCAAATCGGATTCCCCCGATTCCATTGGCGTTGTTTCCTTAGCCTGTGTCGGCCAATTGCCGCCATCCTTTATCGATTATGTCCTTAGCCGCAATCTGGCCGATGGGGTGATGCTGACCGGGTGTCAGGAAAATTCCTGCGAAGCCCGTTTCGGCATTGAATGGACCAAACAAAGGATTGCCGCAGAGCGCGACCCGCATCTTCGCAACAGGGTTCCGCGCGAACGCCTGAAAACTGAATGGGTTGGATCAACCGGCGGTTCGCGCCTGCGCAAAGCGCTCGAAACATTTTCAAAAGAACTAAAAACCCTACCAACAAAACTGCGTTCCACACCCACCAAAAGTAAGCAAACGGAGGGAGATATAGATGCGTAAATTNATGCNATNTATNGGNCAGTTTGNNTTCTTTGCGCTCATCGCANNATTCATTGGCTATTTNNCNAACCANCCNGTCTACCATCAATTCCCCGAAGGTTCGGCGCAAATCAAACTGGCTTTTGCCCATGGCGCNGCNCGNGTGATCGATTGNCGAAAACTNACCTCAAANGAAATCGCCAANCTGCCGCCNAANAAACGNCGCCCNAATAATTGTNCNNGNGAGCGCATTCCAATCCATATCCAGCTCACCCTTGATGGCGAGTTGCTCTATGACGATCAACTGATCGCCACCGGCCTGTCCAATGACGGCCCCGGCCGCACCTATCAAAAATTTACAGTGCCCGCTGGGCCGCATTCAATCACCGTGCGCTTGCGTGATAGCAAACGAAACAGCGGATTCGACTATGAAACCACCAGACAAGTCACCCTGAAATCATTTCAGAATCTAGCCATCGACTTTAAGGCCGATACGGGCGGATTCTTGTTTAGATAGGAGGAGTAAATCATGACATTGATTGAATGGAGAAAGGATTTCGAAACCGGAATCCCCGACGTGGATTTCGAACATCGCGAACTCATCGAGCTGATAAACAGTTTGCACAATCAACTGGAAACCGATGCCCCATCAGAGGATATCAGCGATTTTCTGGGCGAAGTGTTTGCACGGATTTCCGCGCATTTCGCGCTGGAAGAATCCATCATGCGCAAGCACAATTACGATCAATATATNGANCANAAAACCGACCANGAAAAGCTACTNGACGATATNNGNGANATCATGGATGANTTCGAAGANGGNAAATACACCGCNTATCACGAGACNCTTGCNCCGGCCATTCGCGACTGGTTCNTCANTCACTTCAAGNCCAAAGACGCAAGATTGCATGACATACTTGGTGTTTAAACGTGATCCAACAAGAGTAGTTTGAGTGTTGCGAAATCATGACCATGTGTTACGAAGCGCGATGCCAACGAGCNGCGCGTCGGTCCTGATTCTATTGAGTTGAATTCAATGGAATATCTTAACAGATCCTCAATCTAATCAGATTATCAAAGAGGCAGTGGATTCCGACAACAACAACCCAATTTGTTATCAGGACAAAATACCATTATGAAAAACCCAACAAANTCAATCTTTATGCTGACGGCCGCACTATCACTTGTGGTGGTTGCTTCCACGTCTCAGGCGACAAGCTCTGANCGTGAAATTAAGCTGGCATCAGTAGAGCGTGGCATCGCTGCAACAAAATTTGGCAACAAGAAATCAACCCAACAACGNGCGCGTAAAACATATCTGGGNANAGCGCCTTATATTTGCTCACCCAGCGGGTTTGGTAGAACATCAAGCTGTAAATTGCGNGTTAGCTACAGCGCAACGCCTGTCTCGTTAGGTGGACCNTTCTCATTTTTTAAAAATACAAGTGAGAAATTCGGAAAATGATCGGCTAGAACGACAACTTTTTTGCACACGGTTCGCGCTGATATAGCGCGAATTTCTGGCGTAGTTCCGGCTGATATGGTTGCCCGGTTTCAGTTTTCGGAACTCGTCATTATACCTCACAGGGGTGTGTTTAAAGACGTACCAATTTCCGTCAGGAAGGTTGCGTTGATAAATGTTTCTACCATCGGATTTGTGGGCAAAGCAGGTTCGCTTGCCCACTTTCCAATCAACCGCAGTCCATGTGGCTCTGAAGCAGGTTTTACCTCTGCCGGGTAAATACCAAATACCTTTTGCGATGGCACTCTTTTTGCCGCGGCCAACCCAGGCTGTGAACTCTCTTCTTGATATGCGGAAATAAGCACCGCCATCAGACCACATCCATGAGCGTCCCTTATAGATTTGGTAGAGTGCTTGTCTGCTTAGATTGTTGGCGGCATCTGCTTTTTCGGCGATCTGGCTGGANGCCACCGCCGGGATGGCCAAGAGCATCGCCGCTGTGACAAGCGACAATGCAGCGTGTTTGAAAATCAATTTAAACATTTTCTTACCTCTCTAAATCTGGAGAAATTTATTGCCTGATCCGGTAATTGGCAGGGTTTCGTACAACCCGCCAGTCCGGAAGACCGAGATTAAACGGCCACGGATAAACCTCTTTGTCGTTGAAATAGACCACCTCTTTAAGCTCCGGATATTCTGAAAAATTCAAGGTGACGGTCTTCAACCAATCGGTCACATATTCATCGCCCCCTTCATATCCAAGCTCCGCAACCCAGACCGGTTTTCCAAANCCNACGGTCAGGTCGTAGCCCTGTTTAAGGGCNTCCTTGAACGAGCGTGGCNCTCCATATTCCATCTCGTCATATTCTTGGAGNCCGAATATTGAGAGGCCGACAATNTCTACATGNTCAGCTCCNGGATAATAGTCTTGAAGGTTTTTTTCACCCTTTGGTGACCACATGATGCGCGTTTTNGGGCTAATCTCCCNAACGATTTTCATCATCCTTCTATAGGCTGTTATGTAATCTTTGGGTTGCCAGTTGGCCCAGGAGAAACGGCCTGACTTGTTTTCCATTTCCTGTCCCCAGCGTATAATCACCGGGCTTTTAAGTTGGGCAAATATTTTGGCAATAGCACGCATATTTGCGTCATATGTGCCATTGAGTATGCGCACGCGAAGTTGGTCAGAAGTTACTCGCCAATCGCGATCCCACGACCACGGTTCAACGGTCACAAGCAGAGTACGCCCGCGAGAAAATGCGTATTCATCGGCCACGTAAAGATCGCCGAGTTCAACATCCTCCCATGGAAGAAAGAGATGCTCAGTTGAAACATCCTTTTGCGTGCTGAAATCCCCATGCGGGTCATAGGCACCAAATTTCGTGGCGTTCTGGTGGACAATCGGGCGCTTGTCCAGCGCCACATTCAGCTCTCGCTGTCCGTCTTGAGCGTAACCCGTTATCGCNGTTCCAAAGAGGGCCGATAAAACGACAACCGTCTTTAGCATATTTAGACCAAGCGATTTCGGCCTGCTATATGTGTTCATTGCATCATCCTTTCATCAATTTTTGGGNGTTGAAATTCAAATTTTCTTCTAGTATTCGGCGTTCTTTTTCANTGTTCCAACGNGGTAAAAGNCGGATAATTGGNTGNCTCACGCGCCCTTTACCGGCACCCGANATTCGGTGGCTGGTNTTGGTGAGTGTGAAGGCGGTAATCCCGATGTTGAAAGCTTTGAGACCTGTNGGNCAACGNGCTTCGCATGCGACAATGGGCATNATCAANACGGCAGATAANATAATCGCCTGCAAGGCACCAACAACNGAATATGGAAATAGGTGAAGACTGTTTTCCCGTGCGTGCTGAATGGATATTTGAGCCAAAAGAAGGGCGTAAACCACCGCGTTGATAATCAAAAATAGATAGAAACCAGAGGCCGATCCAGCATCCGATATGAAGAAAGCAGAAAGGCTGGATGCCAAGGATAGGATGGCATAGGGAGCCAAAAATCGGTAAGGTAAATGGTCTGTTTTGGTCGGACCTTTCGGCGTGATACGGAAATCNACAAAAGANCCTGCAAGCCGGTCTCGAAGTGCTGCCAAGCTNCCGACCAGTGACCACGGCCATCTGGCAAAGAGAAACGCCANCGATTCCCAGCTTGTAATCTTTGCGTCATANGGNCGGTAAGTTCCGGTAGAGCGCCACCAAAATGCAAGCACAATCAGCACGACAGAAATTGGCACAATGTGGATGAAGAAATTGAAGTAGGTGACATTTACAAAATGAAGACCGGTCGATAGCGCAATTAACGGCAGCATAAACATCAACAGCATNATCACCGAAAACATNGGATACCATAACTGGGAAAACAGGAATTGAAATTTCTTGCGNCTGCTTAGGGNGGGAAGATAGGTCGAGGAATATTCAAGCATTATGGTCACGAGACTGCGCGACCACTGAAACTCCTGAATGGCAAAATCTGAAAATGTTGCCGGGCCTTCACCGTGCGCAATAGCATTGAGCNCATGAACCCCTTTCCATCCGCCCGAATTCATTAGCAATGTTGTTGAATGGTCTTCCGCCAGCTCCGGCCCAAGGCCGCCAATTTTTTTAAGGGCAGAGGTGCGTACNGCGTAATGGGAACCGATACAAAGCGGTGCCCAGCCATTATTATATCCGGTCTGCAACGAACCATGCATGCTCGCTTCCACATANAGGCGNCCACGGGCNGACCANCTGGANGAAGCATTNGCATCNCAAATNCTCGGNGCAGAAACATAACCAATTGANGGNTCTGCAAATGGTCGTAANATNTCGATTAANTAATTTNGATCNGGCACATGATCTGCATCGAATTGGGAAACGAAATCATATTTTTTATAACCATGGCGATCATAGAAATATGCAAGATTGCCTTCTTTGCAGCGCGTTCTGCGCGGCCAGATTTTCCGGTGGTAAGCGTCCACCCCGTTTCGGCTCGATATTTTAACGCCGTGTTTTTTGCACCATTTCAAAGTCTTGCTCGAGGGGCTTTCATCAGCCAGCCAAGTGTCGTGGCGATATCCCTTTTGGTTAAGCAAAGCCTTCAAGGTCTTTTTGACAACTGAAAAAGGTTCCGACGGTGCCTTGGTAACAACCATCGCTATACGACCAGAAACCGAGTTCTTTGTTTTCTTAGGTACCTTGCCTTTGGCAAATATGAATATGAAATATGCCGGGATCAAAGTTGCCCACATCAATACGAAACTGATTAGAGCAAAGCGCGGAACGGAAAAAACATGTTCGGGCGACAGCCACCAAAACCAGAATATTGAAAGGGTGATCAACCAAACCGCAATGCCAACATTATTGATCCATTTATCTCTGCCGGTAAATATAGGGGTGAGATGGGCAGTGGTTGCCGCTGCCTTATTGTCCTTGGATTTTGCCTTCATCGATTGCCTCCAAATCCGAAATTCGGTGCGGCGGTTCCAATGATGGTTTCTATGTTGGAAAATTTAGTCTTAAATCCTAGCGATGTGCTGGCGAGTTCTGTATTGGCATAAAGTTCCGGCGGATCGCCTGGTCTGCGTTGCACTATTGAAACCGGCACCTTGCACCCGGTGATAGATTCAACCGCATGGAGGATTTGTTTAACCGATATGCCGCGACCGGCACCTAAATTAATCGCTAGATTTCGCCCGCCTGATATTAAATATTCGAGCGCGGAAATATGCCCGTCAGCCAAATCGCAAACATGAATGTAGTCACGAATGCAGGTGCCATCTGCGGTTTCATAATCATTGCCAAACACCTGCAAAACAGGAATGTGTCCAGCGGCTGCCAGCAAGGCACGAGGGATAAGATGGGTCTCTGGATCATGATTTTCAAACAAATCACCGTCCGGGTCGGCACCCGCCGCATTGAAATATCTGAGCGAGACAAAATTCAAATCATGCGCTCCGGAAAAATCCTTCAACGCGCTCTCGACAATCAATTTGGTGCGGCCATAGGGGTTGGTTGGATATTGTTCGCACTTCTCGTCAACCGGTAATCGTTGAGGGATGCCGTATGTGGCGCAGCTGCTTGAAAATATGAAATTTTTAACACCTGCTTCAACGCAACATTCAAGCAGTTGAAGGCTACCCACCACATTGTTGAGATAGTATTTTTCCGGTTTTAAAACAGATTCTCCCACATAAGCAGAACCCGCAAAATGGATCACCGCCACAGGCTTGTAGATATCCAATGTGGTTGCAACGAGGGATTTGTTTCGAATATCTCCCTCAACCAATGGTCCCCACCGAACATTTTCTTTGTGGCCGGTGATGAGATTGTCGAGCACCACAGGGTGAAACCCCTGCTGCGCGAGACGCTTACAGGTGTGGCTGCCAATGAAGCCTGCTCCCCCTGTCACAATAACAGATCGTTCCATAACCTTCATGCCTTCCAATTGGAATTCAGGGTTGTCCTTCCGTCAATATTCGTCGCGATTTAAAATTCAAATTCTTCTTCAACGCCCTGTAGAATTTTCTGATTTGTAAGGGCAGGTGTTCTTTCGCCCGACAAGAGACCATCAAAATGTACAATGGTTTTCTTCAGGCCTTGTTCGAGCGTTGTAATCGGTTTCCAGCCAAGCTTCCTGCGTGCCTTGTCGATATTTGGACGGCGGCAACGTGGATCATCAACCGGTTTTTCCAGATAGATTATTTTCGATTTTGAGCCTGTGAGCTTAATCACCATCTCGGCAAGCGCCTGTATCGTAAACTCTTCCGGGTTTCCCAAATTATAGGGGCCGGGCTCGTCGGTGTTCGAATACATCAGACGCATAAAGCCCTCGATCAAATCATCTACATAACAAAACGAGCGGGTCTGTTTTCCATCGCCGTAAATCGTGATGTCCTTATTCTGCAGTGCTTCCATAATAAAATTCGAGATAACGCGACCGTCGTCCGGGCGCATTCCACCGCCATAAGTGTTGAATATGCGTGCAACTTTAATGTCCACATCAAACGTGCGGCGGTGATCAAAGAACAAGGATTCCGCGCACCGTTTTCCCACGTCATAACAAGCTCTCGGACCGATCGGGTTTACATTTCCCCAATAGGTTTCTTTCTGTGGATGTTCCAGCGGGTCGCCATAAGCCTCAGAGGTTGAAGCCTGCATNATGCGAACATCATTGCTAATGGCCAGGCGCAACATATTANAAGCACCAAGCACCGANGTCATNGTCGTGCCAACGGGGTCCGCTTGATAGGCCGGAGGGGATGCGGGGCAGGCGAGATTGAATATCCGCCCGACGTTGAGATAAAGGGGGTCACGCACATCGGCTTCCAGAAACCGAAAGTTTGGATGATGTGAAAGCCCCTCGATATTTTTTCTGGTGCCGGTAAGCAGGTTATCGAGACAAACAACTCTATGGCCCTCCCTAAGGAGTCGCCTGCACAAATGTGTCCCTAAAAAACCTGCACCGCCAGTGACCAATATCGGAAGGTCCGATGCTTCTTTCCTTCGCCAGTACTTCATGAGAACCTACTCCATACACATAAGTTCGCCGAAGCCTCCCCACCTTCAGAGGTTAAAATATTACTCCATATTTCCCAGCATTTCCGAAAACGAGATTGATAAATCAATCAAAATTTCAATTCGACACTTGGCCAAACCTACTAGATTTCCCATCGTTTCCGTACGGTCAAGGGTTCCACCCAATTGTGTTCAAAATAAGATTTNCANAGNNTGAGGAGTGTCGAATTAACAAAAGGGGCCTATATTTGAATTTGAAAAAGTNGAATTAAATTCAATTAAAACAATTAGTTAAAAGTATACAATTAGAATTAATTTCAAATGAAAGTAAATTGTTGAGGGGGCGTTTGAACTTGCCAAAGAAGTGCGAAATCACTCGATTGCGAGCTCCGTCGCCTCAATTAGGGATGTNTTCTAAAGNCAAAAAAACCAAACATCGGTCTTAATAACCACTCANCAAGCCACCTGTTCCATTTGTTCAGCGCACTAAAATCCGACACAATAACCTAATAGCGTTTTGCTAATGCAGAAATATCGACAGTCGATTCCTGTTCGGAAGCGNGAATNAATAGNTGGATTCTGGAACCAAGTCTCTCCCGAGCATCGAATTTGATGCGGATTACAAAATTTGTAATGGTTTCGACTGAAGTAAATAAGTTGTGATTGCTAAATTATCAACCGTAGGTTGCGTGGCCATCTTGGTCGAGATAAGTTGGTCAGATTCGAATGCCGTTCAGGGGAATAGTCATGTCGAAAATANATCAAAAATTTTACGTCNACTCTCAACAAATATTGNCGAAATTTTGGGNTTTAAAACCCANAGAAAACCGCGCTCGTTCATGGTTGAGGANNNGTGNTTAACGCTTCAATAAGGAGAACGAACGCAGAAAATTCTACGACATTGCAAAAGCGAATTTAATTATCCAACATATGCGAGGAACATGTGAAATATCGTAACGCAGCAACTGTCTTGCTTTCCACCGATTTGATGGAACCTTTAAAAGGACAGGAAACCCCATTATTGCAATCAGNAATTTCAGATCCCCAGCTTGGGCATCGGGGGACTAACTCACGAGGCAACAAAAAAGTTTCCCAACGATTAGGGCGCACAATTTGGTTTTCTGCGATCAGAACGTCGCAGAAGAAGGTTCAAAGACGACCATCAAGGTCAGGACAGGACCGGTTGATAAGAAGAAAGCTTCGCCGCAGAAAGTTATCTCTTCGAAAAATGCGTAGATTGTCCGCATCGATGTTAAATAATGCNCCCTGATTTGTAGTCATTTTCTTCTCGACTAAAACAGACAGGAATATGGGGAAGCACGTTTAATCTGATAATGTAACCAGTCACTTATCCGTCAGAAAACGCACAATAATTGCCCAGTCATGTGTTGCTGAGTTTAAAGATAACAGTGCGTATCAAGGTAATATTGGTAGCTATTCTTAATGGTGGTGATAAGAACGACTCGTATTAATAGGCTGTTTATAGTATACAAAGATTCTCATGGGTATGAACTATATGCCCAATAGTGCCGCGCTCATTCGGTTTAGTTTGGCTTAATGTTGGTAAGCGGAATTTAGGAAGCGTTACCTTTCTTTTTGGCGGAAGGGATGATCTGGGCTTTAGGGGGCAATGTGCGTGATGCGATATTCTGCAGGGCTACAAATGGCAAAAGCCATTTTGTTTTCGATCGTAATTTTCAGTACAAACTCCGCTCTCAATGCCGCAAGCATGAAGCAGGCAGTTCATAGCGCCGTCACCAATCACCCAACAGGAAAAGCACGCCTCGCCAGCCAGAGAGCGCTTGCCCATGAGGTTGAGGCTAGCCGCCGGGCATACCTTCCTCAAGTGCAAGTGTTTGGCGATGTTGGCAAGGAACGAGTATCGAACCCCTCATCCTTATCTGCCTTAGATGATGACTCATGGAAATTGACTCGGGAAATCGGTGTTTCTACAAGTCTGGTGCTGTTTGATGGGTATGAACGCGCGAACCAATTATATCGGAGTTCTGCTCAGCTGGATGGCGCAACTTATCGTCTTTTGGCAACATCTGAAACTTTGGCATTAAACGCAGTTGAGGCATATGTTGATGTGGTTCGCCACCGCCAATTGCTATCGATTGCCCGCAGAAATATCCGCAGACATCGTGAAATACTCACCCAGATTAGTGCGCGTGTAGATGGGGGCAAGGCACCTGTAAGCGACCGGACCCAAATCGAGGAACGTGTTTTTGCAGCGCGCGCCGTGGAAGTGGAAATTCAAAAAGCCTATGCCGACGCCGTATCAAAATACCGAAAAGTTATTGGTGAAAATCCCGNCCCTAAAATGAGCATTCCGCCAATCAGGAATTTGCCAAAATCAGTCGGGTCTGTCGTGTCCGCAAGCGTCGCCAATAATTACGAATTGAAAGCAGCATCTAAAACCATTCGCGAATCCGAATATGCCGCCGCCATCAACCGGGCAACAGTCGCTCCCAAAGTGTCCTTTGAAGGAAAAGCAAGCTACGGAGAAGACAGGGCAGGATCAAGGGGAGAAGAAAATGATCTGTATGTCGGGNTAAAATTATCCTGGAAACTGTATGATGCTGGCATAACAAATGCTCGCGAAGAAGCCTTGATCGAACGCACCAATGAGGCNCATTTTACCCGGGANGCAAANGTGCGCGACATTCGCGAAATCGCTGAAAAGAGCTGGAACGGTTTTCAAAACGGTCGCAAAAGAGCAGCCCTTTTGTCGGCACAGGTAAGTTCCAACCGAACCATCGTTCGAAGCTATATAGAAGAATACGAACTCGCAAAGCGCACTCTGCTCGACGTGCTGGACGCGGAAAAAGCGCTGTTTAACAGCCGTTTCCAACAAATCAGCGTATCTGCTGGCTATCGTTTTTCCGGTTTTCGCATGATGGCGACCATGAGCAAGCTGGCCTCCTATTTTGGCATTGCGGCAAGTGCAATCACGGCCGCCCCCAATATCGAAGAACAAATGACTTCGACTTCCCGGCCCATAAATTTCTTTAACATCGATATCGAGCCGNTGAAATAATTGTTTCTATGTGCAGCGATTGGGGATACCCTGACCGAATTGTTCGATGGTTATGAAGATGGCATTTGAATGAATATAGAACCTGAAAAACCAGATGAGAAACCTCGAGCGAGCACCCTCCCGCCGGTCAATTTGNNCAANCAGGAGGAATTGGGCCCCTATCTTGCAACCACAAAATGGTTGGCCCGACATTTCTCTCAACCCTTNGCCCGAGCGGCAATTGAACGCTCCCTGCCAACCCAATATGAAACTCAGCAAAANCCCATTTTGCAACGCTTATTGCTGGCAATTGGTGTGAAGTCAGAATTCGTAACCCGAAACATTGCCGATATAGATCCGGTGGTTCTTCCCTGTGTGCTGTTTTCCAAAGAGGGCCACCCGGTCATCCTTGAAGCCATTGCGGAAGTTGGAAAAACAACCACCATTGTCGATCCGGCAACCGGCGATCGCGAGCAGCTTTCGCCCACTCAGTTAAAGCGTCGGTTTGACAAGGAAATTTTGCTGGTAACCCCCGGCGCCGATATTACAAACGACCGGATGGACCCCGATAGTCTTGTCGATGAAGCTCCCGAGAAGCACTGGCTCTGGCCACCGATCCTGGCCCATAAGGGGGCATGGTTCCAGATTTTCCTGGCAGCCCTTGGAACCAATATTCTAGGCCTCGCTCTCCCGATATTCGTAATGAACGTATACGATAGGGTCATCCCAAATCTGGCAATGGTGACTTTGTGGACGCTTGCAGTAGGTGTCGCCATCGCGCTTCTATTGGACCTGGTGCTTAAGTTAATTCGCACCAATGTGCTGGAACATGCCGGACGCAGAATTGACCTCAAGATCGCCTCCACGCTTTTTCAGCAGGCCATGAACATCAAGCTTTTGTATCGCAAAGGCGGCGCTGCCGGAATTGCCAGCCAGATCAGAGACTTCGAAATGGTTCGCGATTTTTTCACATCGAGCAGTTTTGTCGCCGTCATTGATTTGTTCTTTATCGGTATTTTTGTGTTTGTCCTGTGGCTGATCGTCGGGCCGATTGCGATCGTTCCGCTGGCGGCGGTTCCTGTGGTGATCATTCTAGCCTTTATCGCGCAAATTCCGATTGGTGCGGCCGTTGAAGAAACCCGTAAACTTGCCTCTAAACGCCAGTTAATCCTAATGGAAAGCCTGTCGGGAATTGAAACCATCAAAAGCCTGAACGGCGAAAGCACCATGCAGCGGGAATGGGAAAACGCTGTTGCTGCCTCCTCAAGAACCAGCGGGAAAACGCGGTTCTGGTCAAATTTTGCCATCAGCGCCACNATGGCAACTCAACAATCCGTAAGCATCGTTATCATTGTCTGGGGTGTNTANCTTGTGGCCAATGGCACCATCACCGTTGGTGGTCTGATCGCTGCAAACATTCTTGCAGGTCGCGTTTTGGCCCCATTGGGCAATGTTTCGCAAACGATTGTGCGCGCAAAACAGGCGTTAAATTCTCTAAGTTCCATT
This sequence comes from Rhizobiaceae bacterium, assembly GCA_016764155.1. Classification (GTDB taxonomy): domain Bacteria; phylum Pseudomonadota; class Alphaproteobacteria; order Rhizobiales; family Rhizobiaceae. The sequence goes on along the minus strand of JAESSK010000168.1, from coordinate 1,785 downwards.
TCTGAGTTTATGAAGCTTCCAACAGAAGCTTCGAATGTTGTCGATAGCGAACTCACAATTCAAAACGGCACCATCCGTTTTCAAAATGTGAATTTCACCTATCCTGAAGCAAAAACGCCCGCACTTGTCGATTTCTCCATGTCTGTTGAACCTGGCACAATTACCGGAATTCTTGGTCGCGTGGGTTCGGGGAAGACGACACTGGGAAAAATGTATGCAGGCCTGATCGAAGCAGACAGCGGTTTGATCCTTGTTGATAATTATGAAATTCAGCAGTACGAACCCTCAGTTTTGCGCCAGGGGATTGGGTATTTGCCGCAAGACCCCGAGCTCTTTACCGGAACCATTCGCGAAAACCTGATCCTGGGTAAACCTGATGCGGATGAAGATGAGATCAAACAGGCGCTCTATTATGCCGGCATGGATTATTTCATCGGAGAAAACCCGGAAGGATTGAACCAGTTCGTCGGGGAAAAGGGTAACCGTCTCTCGGGCGGCCAACGTCAGGCAATCTCACTGGCGCGCCTGATATTGCGCAAGCCAAAAATATTGTTTTTGGATGAGCCAACCAACGCCATGGACCACACAACCGAAGCGCTGGTGACGGAAAGATTAAAGGAACTCGCCGCTCAAAATGTTGCCCTTGTGATATCCACCCATCGCCATTCTCTGGCAGCGGTTGCTGATAATTTGGTGGTGCTGGACAGTGGAAAAAAAATTCTGGATGGGCCGCGTGCCGAGGTACTCAAACAGCTCTCCTTGCCGACAGGAAAGGTCTGACCATGTTTGGCAGCAAGATAGAAGATGAATATGCAAACAATATTTCAGCCTCAGCGGCTGCTGCCCGCGGGGTCAGTTTTTGGCCGGTGATTTTATTGATTAATTGCGGACTGGCACTTTTTGTGGTCTGGGCATATTTTTCTGAAATCGAGGAAATCACCTCCGGTCAGGGAAGGGTAATTCCTTCCAGCCAATTGCAGGTGGTCCAAACGCTTGAAGGTGGAATTATCAGCGCTATTTTGGTGGCAGAAGGTGATCTGGTTGAGAAAGGCCAGATATTAATGACAATTGATGACACTGGCTTTTCGTCTAAACTTGGAGAACTGAAACAGAAGGATTCTTCTCTACGCGCCGAGCGGGTAAGGCTAGTATCGGAAGCAAATTTTGAAGACGCGCTGGAGTTTTCGCTGGATTTGAAATTGGAAAATCCGATTGCAGTTGCCGCAGAATTTCAGGTTTTTTATTCCCGTAAGCTGCAGCTTCAAACTGAATTGAATGTGCTGCAAAATCGAGTGGCTCAGCGCCGGGCCGAACTGGAAGAATTGAGCGCAAACGAAAGCAAACAAAACGCAATTTTAGTCCCCCTGCGCAAGGAAGCGGATCTTACCATAAAGATGTTTGAGCGGGGCGTCGTTCCCGAGATAGAATTATTACGTTTGCAAAGCCGCATAGCAGAAATTAAAGGAACGTTTGATGTGTTCAAAGCGGCCGCACCAAAAGTTGAAGCCTCAATCACCGAAGCTGAAAACACCATTAAGACGACAAGGAATGCCTATGTGTTGAGCGCCCGCGAAAGGCTGGCAAAACTGGAGGCCGAACTGGCCGTTGTAAACGAGACCATGCGGGCAGCGTCCGACCGGGTTTCGCGGACCCAATTGCGAGCACCCGTTCGTGGTGTGGTGAACAAAGTCAACGCAACCACCATTGGTGCCATTGTGCAACCTGGCCGCGATATCATTGAAATTGTTCCCGTCGATGACAGTCTTTTGGTCGAGGCAAGAATTC
>JAESSK010000167.1 GCA_016764155.1 Rhizobiaceae bacterium | reverse complement strand
TCGTTACCTGCTCATGCATGTAATTATACATCAGGTCCAAAAACAGCCGATATTTCTCATCTTGCGCCCTTGGTGCTAGTTGAGTGGCCAGCGCATGAATTTGCGTCCAGTCCGGATTGTCCGGATTTTTGCGAATCGCTTCGATTTGCTTAAACAGCGAAATGCCATCCAGATTGAGTAAAACCAGAGCNCGACGCACAGAGCCACCACTCAATCGTCCAACCANTTCGCGGTCCGCTGGCGTAACCCCTTCGAGAGCACCAAATCGTTCGGTNACCCCAAGCACCTGCTCGCCACTNAGNGNNTTCATTGGCAGAATTTGGCAACGNGAGCGAATGGTCGGTAACAGCCTGCCNGCNGCNTGNGANATNACNANNAACAATGTNTTNGCNGGCGGNTCTTCCAGAATTTTNAAAAGCGCNTTGGCAGCATTNGCGTTCATNTCNTCGGCGGCATCGATGATGCAAACCCGCCATCCGCCACTCTCTCCAGCAGTCATGCCAAAGAATTTTTGCGTCAGNCGAATTTCATCCACCGTCAGCATGGTTTTNAANTTTTTNGATTTTTGATCCCACGGCCGCGACAGATAAAGCAGGTTNGGATGTCCGCCTTTTGAAATGCGNGATTCCACCACATCTCCCNCATCTGCTTTTATAAACTCNGGATTGATNTGNGCCTCACCGCCATGTCGAAACACATGCCCTGCGAACCGAAAAGCCGTCGTTGCCTTGCCAATACCCTTCGGACCACTNAGCAGCCACGCATGGTGCATACGACCNGAGGCAAANTGNTTGGCCAAAAANTTCAANGTNTCATCATGGCCGATTAAATNAAAATTCTCCGCAGGATCAGGCAATCCATCTATGCGATCGGCAACCAGTCTTTCTTCAACNACNGCGTTCATGTTTTTTTACTCACTCGTGCGGCTCTGCGCTTTGGACGTTTCGGTACAAGCTTATCGCCCAAACGTTCCTCAACCACAGACCAAAGACGTGTGAAAACCTGAGCAGGCGTGCCGTCTCCATCCACAATAACACAGCGCACAGGTTCTGACTTGGCGATGCTCAAATATCCCTGACGGCGCAATTCCTGCAGTTCCATAGATTCTTTTTCATAGCGGTCCGGCGTTTCAGATTTTGCCCGCCGTGCATTCGCCCGCTTCATGCCGACCTCGATAGGCACATCAAGAACTATTGTGAGATCGGGCCATGCATCTTCACAGGCAACAGATTCCAACTGGCCCAGCAATGTTATATCCACATTGCCGGTTATGCCCTGATAAACACGAGAAGAATCCATGAAACGATCGCAAAGCACCGTTTTATCGGCCTTAAGCGCTGGCCTGATCACCGTATCCACATGGTCGGAACGTGCTGCTGAAAATAAAATGGCTTCCATCTCGGTGCCGAATTTTTCAGCCGCACCTGAAAGGAGAACATGGCGTACAGCTTCCGCCCCCGGTGAACCACCTGGTTCGCGTGTCACGATTACGTTGTGACCCAGCTCTTCAAGCTTTTCAGCAAGTCGCTTGATCTGGCTGGATTTTCCAGCCCCTTCCCCACCTTCAAACGTAATGAACAAGCCTTTGCGGGCAGGTCTTTGTTTCTTAGATGCGGCAAACGGATCGCGTAATCTTTGTGATATCGCCATAATGTCAGTTCAGAATTTGGACCAAAAATCAGGCCGGACAACGGTCAAGAATCAGGATTTACATCCAGCCAAAAAGCAATTCCTTGATTGCATCTGTGGCTTGGCGTTGCAATCCCCCTTTTTCGACAGTCTCGCTGGCGTAAAGCGGAGTTTCCTGGCTGAGTGTATCGCCAACCCAGACCTTTAATGTGGCGATCTTTTGGCCCTGTTCCACCGGCGGCATTAATGGGCCTTCATAGGAAATACGTGCCTTTAGCCGATCTCGGTTGCCAATGGGCAGGTAAATCGAAAGAGGCCCCTTGCTTGAAACGCCAACACCAGAAGTTTCACCGCCATAAACGTTAGCAAAGCCAATCACTTCGCCATCTGCAAACAGTTCGATCTTTTCAAAAGCACGAAAGCCCCAATCGAGGATTTTTCTGGCTTCTTCAGAACGCTGCCGCTTCGATTTCATACCACTCATCACGGTAATCAAACGCTGCCCGTCGCGAATAGCGGAACCAACAATCGCGTAACCAGAGGCTTCGGTATAACCGGTTTTCATTCCGTCAGCACCGATGTTCATGGCTAAAAGCGGATTACGGTTGCGCTGGTTGATATTATTCCAGGTAAATTCGCGTTCGCCGTAATATCGATAATATTGCGGATATTCAGAAATTATATGGCGCGTAAGCTTGGCCAGATCGCGAATGGAAACGTGTTGATCAGGATCAGGTAATCCGGTCGAATTACGAAAGATAGTGTCCGTCATCCCCAATTTGCGCGCATGTTCGTTCATCAGACTGGCAAAGGCTTCTTCCGAACCTGCCATGCCTTCTGCAATGACGATGCAGGCATCATTGCCCGATTGAATGATCACGCCTCGGATCAAATCTTCCAGCGCGATTTCGGAGTTCAATTTGGCAAACATCGTGGAGCCACCGGAGCTGGTCCCACCTTTGCGCCATGCATTTTCGCTAACAAAGAAAGTGTCTGTCAGGGATAAGCCGCCAGATTTCAAGGCTTCAAACACAACTTCCATTGTCATTAATTTGGCGAGCGATGCCGGTGGAATTTCTTGTTCGATATTTTTGGCAAACAAAATAGTGCCGGTATCGGAATCAAGAAGTAATGCCTGCTCAGCTTTTGTTGAATAGATCTGTGCTTGGATCGCGATGGAACTCAGCGCTACAAATATCAGCGATATGAATGCCATAGAAAATGTATGGAGTAATTTATAATTCATTTGCCCGCTCAATTCTCTTATCTTGCCCCGAAATATCTACTTACATTGGGAAGATAGCAGTTTCAACCCAACCAATTAAGGTCCAACTACTTTATAAACTAAGAATGTGAAGGTTCGACTAATCAGTCAGCTAAATAAGCAAGAGGCTTTATACGATAACTTACGACCTCGCTTGAGGTTAATATAATAGGCACCCCGTCAAGCAAACGATAAAGTGTTGGGCGCTGCTGCGGCACAGGAACAGAAGTAAAGGCTGTGACAAAGCTGGAATCCGTCACCCCACGGCTGGCAAGCATTGTGCCGCTGAAATTGCTGCCGGGCATTTTGAATTTACCTTTGCCAGAGCGGCTGGGGCTATAGGAGGCAAGCAACTTACGCTGATCGCGACCATCCATCCGCGCTTTGCCAAGATATTTCACCCGAACCCGCGCCACACCCTTGGTTTGATAGTCTAATAATTCCGCAGCCTTGGCNGANAGATCAATCACCCGGCCATGGGCATAAGGCCCGCGATCATTGACCCTGACAACCACAGACGAACCGTTTTCAAGGTTTGTCACCCGGGCGTAGCTCGGCANNGGCATGGTCGGATGTGCCGCAGAAAGGGAATATTGATCGTAGATTTCGCCATTTGCGGTCAAACGGCCATGAAAGTTCGGGCCGTACCAAGATGCAACTCCGGTACGAACATAGTTATTATCAACCTTTGGCCGATACCATTTTCCACGGATTTTATAAGGTTTGCCGACACGGTAATACCCGCCGCCCTTGCGCACCCGTTTCGATCTGGTGACACGCGGACTGCCGCGAACACCGAAAACCTTTGAGGAAAACTTTGTTTTATCGTTGATATGAGAACTTTTGGTCAGCTTCACACTCTTGGAGCTGCTGCAAGACGACAATGCGCCCACGGACACAATTAGCAACAGGCCGAAAAACAACCGGGCAAGCCGCACACATTGCATGGCAATGCCGCATTCTCCCCGATTAAATTATTCTGGCTCATGCCCGACCCTTGCTGCCACACGCGAAAATCCGCATGTGAATCAATATTCCCAAGATCTAAAATAGAATATTTACCTTATTTAAGGCCTAAATAAGTAGGTAAACAAAATGTAAATTTACGGTTTCTTTTTCACATCTGAAAACACCGGCCGGACAGCTTTGAGATAGGTCGCAATTGCTTCACGATCCTCTGCACTCAGCTTCGCGGTATTTTCCTGAACGTCGGTCATACTGCCGCCAAAGGAGTCAAATTCTGGTGTAAAACCGCTTTCGAGACTATAAGCAATATCACTCAGCGACCATGCACCCAGCCCGCTATCATGGGGGGTGATGTTGGGGATATTACCATCCCCATCGGGAGCAGGACCACCAGCAAGCCATTTATTCATATCATAGCCACCAAGAAGGTTTCGCGGCGTATGGCACTCACCGCAATGGCCGAGACCTTCAACCAGATATTGGCCGCGNTTAAGNTTGGCGTCCATATTCTCAAAGGTNACGATTGGATCATNGTTGAGATAAAGCAATTTCCAAAGCCCGAGCCCNCGACGAAGTTTAAACGGCAGCCATAGGTCGTGGGATTTATTNGCGTCAGCGGCAGAAGGCANTGTCTTCATAAANGCCCATAAATCCGCCACNTCTTTCATNTCCATGCGCCCATAAGACGTATANGGNAANGCNGGATAATAGTGGCTGCCATCGGGACTAACGCCCTTCATCATGGCATTGGCGAACTCNTNGCCATTCCATGCGCCAATTCCGTTTTCAGGGTCGGATGAAATATTGGGAGCATAAAAAGTACCAAAAGGCGTGTTCAGACCAAGCCCGCCAGTCAATANCANCTTGGCATCTTCCTTTGCTCCGACTTTCGCATGACAGGAGGTNCAACCACCGGCCCAAAANANCATCTCGCCAGCCTTGGCNTCNCCGTTNTCAATATCNGCCAAAACTGTATCGGATAGANNTTCAGGGCTGGTNAGATACCAAAAANCTGCTCCAGCAAGAACAGCGACNGGAATTAGCAGTTTTAGCAATTTCTTGAACAAGGACATCACCAATCATTTTGCTTGAAGATGGTCACTATAACCTAAATAGGTAAAAAAACCGCGCCGGAAATATTATCCCGGCGCGGTATATTAAATGTAACTAGCTAGCAGGTTTATTTTTTGATGCGGAATGCCTTGTGACAGCCGCCGCATGCGCCGCCAAGACCACCCATTGCGCCTTTAAGACTAGCCAAATCTTTGCCAGCCATCGCAGCCATGTTGGTAACACCCGTCATAAGCGCTTTGCTTTTTTCCACGATAGCGGGATAGGTGGACCAGATTTCCGGCTTGGCGCGCGTGATTTCACCAAGTGAACCATTGTCTGAGCCCTGTGGCCAGATGGCAGCTTGATTCATGCTGGCAAGAGCAAGCAGGTTGTTGGCCGCGGCAGATGCAACATCAGCATTATATTCAACAGTACCCTTGGCCATTGCACCCAATTGACCCAGGTTGAATGAATAGAGCTGCATCACAGCTTTACGAGCTTTAACCGCTTTTTCGATGGGGCTTTCAGCGGCAATTGCCGTTCCGGAGACGCAAATCGATGCACAAAGTGCAAATACAGTACTTCTAACGATAGATTTCATAAAATTACTCCCATTGATTGGCATGAACAAGCCTAGCGGCAATATTCATACATTTTGTAACATGTGCATTATTATCTAGCCATTCCCAAAATTTTCACGGATAACTGTGCAATGGCGCACAGGATAAAATGGGATGACCTGCAATTCATATTGGCCGTGGCCGATTGTGGGTCCCTATCGGCTGCGGCCCGCCAATTAGGTGTCAACCATGCGACCGTATTAAGGCGGGTCAAAGGTTTTGAAAAAACATACAAGGTAAATCTGTTTGAACGCACACCCAATGGCTATTTGTTGACCTCGCACAGCAAGCAAATGTTGAGCGGACTTCGCTCTGTCGATAAGACCATTTCAAGTCTGGAGCGCTCCCTCGGTGGATTGGGAACGCCATTTGAAGGCACCGTCCGCATCACATCGGTGGATACAATCTGCCAGAGTTTTTTAGCGCCCCACATCAAGGCCTTGGCCGAGTTACACCCGAATTTGGAAATCGAACTCTATTCAACCAATTATCGCTTAGATTTGGGCAATTCGGATGCTGATATCACCATCCGCCCGGCCAATGAGCTGACTGGCGGATTGGTCGGAGAAAAAACCGGCACCATGCGGTTCGGCGTTTATGGAACACCAGAATATTGGGAACAAAACCCTTCCAAAGATGTTTCCAAACACACATGGCTAGGTGCGAGTGAACCCTTAACCCGCTCTCCCGTAGGAGTGTGGCAGAGTGAGACCTTGGGTTCTCACATAGCGTTGCGCTCAGACTCGTTTCTGACCCTTTGTGAATTTGCGAAAAACCACATGGGCGCAACAATGCTGCCGCGCATATTGGGGGAGAAATCAAAAGCATTGATCCCCTCACCTCAGTTCGATTTTGAACTTGAAACCAATGTATGGGTGGCCACCCATCCAGATTTGGCCACAACCCCGCGCATACAAACCTTGCTGCGATATTTCATAGATATCTTTGAAACCCACGCAAACGAGCTGCGCTAGAAGCTTTCCCAATAAATTAGAGAACATGCAACGACAGCAAAAAATTGCCCGGTGTCAGCTGCGCCGTGGGCAAAAATACAATTTCAATATGAAGATAAAAGGGGTCGGTCAACAAACCGGGTATGGTACGAGGAGGCCATAAAACTCCAGCTGTTGACCGACGACCCCACGGACCCAGGAGATGCGGCGGACCTGAGCACTCCGTAGGGTAATTGCTCAATGGCGAAAACCGAAGTCAACGCTGTCAAGCAATTGAGGCAAACTTACTAAAATTTTAGGCAAATACAACTGAATTGCTGCATTTGACCTGTGATAGCTTGATTGTTGGTTAGTAGTAACCATTAATGCTTAAGGTAAATATCGGAATTCCGCACCAAAAGGCCGGAAAACTCCCGTTATGCAGCTTCTGCAATGACCTGGTTACGGCCATTCTTTTTAGCAGTATATAGGCCAATATCCGCTCTTTTCAGCAGCTTTAACGGCTCTTCGTCGCCTTCTACGATGGAAGAAACACCTACAGAGACAGTAATAGCAAGCTGTTTGGCTCCCTTTTCAACGATAAAGGGGTGGTCCGCGATACTGGCACGGATGCGTTCGGCTACAATACTGGCAAGCGCTACATCCGTATCGGGCATCACAACCACAAATTCTTCCCCGCCATATCGGCTGGCAAGATCAACACCGCGAACGCATTTTTTAAGCCGCTCGGCAAATTCCCGGATCACCTCATCACCCACATCATGGCCGTATGTATCATTGACCCGTTTGAAATGGTCGATATCGCACATGACGGTGGAAAGATGAGACTGTTTTGCTTTGGCTTTATCAAACAAGGTTGCCAAATGGCTATCCAGATAACGTCGATTATGAAGCCCTGTAAGCCCGTCAGTTACCGCCATTTCGATGGTATTTTGAACGCTGTTTCGCAGACAGTCATTATAACGCTTGCGTTTGATTTGTGTGCGAACCCGCGCCAGCAACTCATTTTTATCCAGCGGTCGGATGATATAATCATTCACCCCAAGTTCCAAAGCCCTGCTAATTTGGCTTTCCTGCCCTTCATCCGCAACGATCAATATCGGCAAGGACCGTGTACGTTCGAGCGATCTAAGATGAGAACATAATCGCAGCGCATCAAAATCAGTCAAAGATAGCGATATGACAACCACATCATAATTACTTTCAACCACCTGGAACAAAGCGTCCTGAGGATCGGTAATAACCGCCACGTCGTGTTCTTGCGAAAGGAATTTCACTGTGCGCTCATAGGAAGATGCACGATCATCAACCATGATGATATTGCCGCGAATTTCGGAATTATTGACTGCGTCCGCATTGGCAACGGCGTCCATATCGACCGTTTCACCGGATGAAGCGCGCATTCGAAGTTCATCGGTTACCAGTTTCAGGCGGACCAGACTTTTCACGCGGGTAATGAGCGCCAGATCATTGACCGGTTTGGTAAGGAAATCATCAGCACCCGCTTCGAGGCCACGTACCCGGTCATTGGGTTGATCAAGTGCCGTTACCATCACCACCGGCAGATGCATTGTCTTTGGGTTTTGTTTCAGCCTATGGCAAACTTCAAAACCATCCATTTCGGGCATCATCACATCAAGCAAAACGATATCACACTGGTCTCGCTCGCAAATTTCGAGGGCTTCTTGCCCACTGCTCGCCGTAATCACATGAAAATATTCGGCCATCAAACGCGCTTCCAGCAATTTTACATTTGCCGGAATATCATCCACTACCAACACTCGCGCGGTCATAATACTTAATCCCTACTACTACTCAATAAATGCCCCGAAAACCTCTTAGTTCAAACGCAGACAAGCTTAGCCATCACCGATATAAGACTTAATCGTCTCAACAAAGCTTCCAACGGAAATCGGCTTTGAAATATAAGCCTCACAACCACCAGAGCGGATACGTTCTTCATCGCCCTTCATGGCGAATGCCGTTACCGCGATAACCGGAATGTGACGCAATTCATCATCTTCCTTGAGCCATTTGGTAACTTCCAGCCCCGAAACCTCGGGCAATTGAATGTCCATAAGAATCAGATCAGGTTTATGTTCACGGGCCAAATCCAGCGCTTCAAGACCATTGCGGGTCTTGATGGTGATGTAACCATTCGCCTCCAACAAGTCATTGAAAAGTTTCATGTTTAGTTCGTTATCTTCAACGATCATTATGCTTTTTGGCATCTAACATTCCGACATTTTTTGACACCCCAAAATCAAGGGCACCTTGAATAAAATCTGTTGCACATTATTCTTATGCAAATAGTGTTGACGAAACGCAAACATTCGAACAATTCACGGCGCCCAAAAAATGAACGAGACAAACGCAAAAGCTCTGGCAATTCAAATACTGGAATATCTAGCTGGCGATCAGGAACAATTGTCGAGATTCATGGCTCTCACCGGCATAGAAGTAACAGAATTGCGCGAAATGTCACAATCCACCCCGTTCATGGTTGCATTGCTGGATTACCTGCTGGGAAATGAACCGACATTGTTGAGTTTTGCGGCCGAGCGAAACATAGCGCCTACTGACATTTTAAAGGCACGCCATTGTCTGGAACGCCCCATCGAAACCAGTATGTGATGGCGGGTGGCTCTCCCAAAATTCTTGCCCCCAAAGCGATCTGTCGCGATTGTTTGAGCGCCCATTCAAAATTCTCCGTCCGCTGCACCAAATGCGGTAGCCCGCGCATGGTCTGCCATGAAGAACTCGATACGCTTGCGATCGCCCACATAGATTGCGACGCCTTTTACGCCTCCGTTGAAAAGCGTGACAACCCGGAACTCCAAAGTAAGCCCGTCATCATAGGCGGAGGAAAACGCGGCGTTGTTGCCACCTGCTGCTATGTGGCCCGTATACGCGGCGTGCGTTCCGCCATGCCGATGTATAAAGCGCTTGAAGCGTGTCCTGACGCGGTGGTGATCAAGCCAAATATGGAAAAATACTCAAAAGCCGGCCATCAAATCCGCAATATGATGCGCGAACTCACGCCGATGGTGGAGCCGATATCGATTGACGAGGCATTTCTCGACTTAAACGGCACCCAAAATCTGCATGGCGCGAGCGCAGCAATGGTTTTGGCTCGATTTGTACAACGGGTAGAAGCAGAAGTTGGCATTACTGTTTCTGTTGGGCTTTCATACTGCAAGTTCCTCGCAAAAGTTGCCTCCGATATGGAAAAACCAAAAGGGTTTTCAGTGGTCGGTGAAAAAGAGGCCCTCTCCTTCTTGCGCAAACAACCCGTTTCAATTGTNTGGGGCGTTGGAAANGTTACCCAAAAAATGNTGGCACAAGAAGGCATTACCAGCCTNGCAACNGTNCAGGATATGGAAGAAAACGANCTNGCCAAACGCTTTGGNTCCATCGGTCTGCATATTTCCAGATTGTCGNGCGGCATTGATCATCGAAGAATTGAACCGGGTAGCGGNGCCAAATCAATCAGCTCGGAGACCACTTTCAACACCGACCGCTCAGANCTTGATGATTTATCGCGGGTGCTGCGAAACCTGTCTGAAAAAATTGCCCGCCGCCTGAAGGATCAACACATCGCCGGACAAACCATTGTTTTAAAATTGAAAACCACGGAATTTAAAAGCCGCACCAGAAGCCGTCAGTTGACTGACCCGACCCAACTTGCCGATCGCATCTATCGCGTCGGCCGTGAAATGATGGCAAAGGAANTGGATGGCACNAAATTCCGNCTGCTNGGCATCGGTGTATCTTCATTGCGTTCGGATGAAACCGCTGATCCCGCAGATTTGGTAGACATTGACGCCACAAAACGTGCTGACGTAGAGCGCGCCATGGATAGTGTGCGTGATAAGTTCGGCGATAAAGCCGTGGAACTCGGCCTTACATTCCGCGAAAAGAAACGAGACTGACCCTCAACAGGTCATGGTTGCGAATTGTCAGAAGACTGATTGATAAATGTTTTGAAATTTTCAAGAAACGAAATCAATTGGCTTTTATGTTTATCCGTATCCAGAGTTTCNCGTATTTCTGCCGGCGACTTTTTTATCAGATGAAAAGCCTGAAAATTCTCTTCATCAAATTTCGGGGAAATTGTGTGCAACACTCTCCTAAGGTCGCGAAGCATGTCCTCCCCTCGATGCGAGGCGTGCAGTAAGGCTATGGGTTTGTAAATAATTTCCTCGCGCGAAACGAGCCAGTCAATCGCATTTTTCAGCCCACCGGGAATTGCGCGAACATATTCGGGGCTTGAGATTACAATTCCATCAGCATTCTCGATAAGGTCACAAAATTTCATGACCAGCGGCGGAGTATCTTCGCCTTCCAGATCCGGTGAAAAAACAGGCAAATCGCGCAGACCATCAAACAGCTGGATTTCGAAGTCTGACGGAGCAACACCAGCAAGAAACTTCAACAGTTCTGTATTGGTAGATAGCTGTCGTGTGCTTCCCGAAATGGCAAGAATTTTCATTCCAAACTCCCGCCTTAGTCCCTATTTACAGACACCCTTGTCCAAAATTTCCAGTTCCTGCAAATCAGCCCTCAAGGAATAATCAGGATAAGTCATCACCAGTTTACGAGATATCCCGCTTTCATAGAGCAAAAAAGCCGCTTCATACATCGGCATACTCTCTCCGGAATTATCCGTTGAGTGCTTGAAATAACTGATGGTGACCGGCCAGGCTGTTTGGCCATCAAACTTCTTAACGACCGAATCTTTTTCACCTTTTAGGGGCTTAGCAAAGGTTTTTGGATTGCCGATAACGCTGGTGGTAGCCATCACCTCGTCACCCTTGCCGGAACCATCAAATATATCTTTTTGGAAAAAATGCCGNCCAGCTTTTGCNTCTTCNATNACTTGCACCAGATGGGTCGANACAAACATNNCTTTGNCNANNTNAAGCTCGCGCTTTTTAGGCTTGGAAATGCGAACCTTAATACCATCCGTAAGGTTCTGCGCGCTGCCCTGAACTTTGCCATCAGCCACCTCATTAACGAAGCTTTTGGTCTGGAACGAAAACTCTTTACCGTCGGCGCTTTCATAAGTCGATGTTTGTTGATCGGTCAAAAACTGGTTCTTGCTGGTGACCACATTGGTGACAAAACGGTATTGCACGGAAATGCCGTCGCATTCATTGCCGCTCAACTCGTAAACAATCCGCCCGTTCATGCCCTTAATGCCCGAGCGATCTTCTGCGCCATTCAACGTGACGTCATAGACTGCCCGATGAGGAACCAACGTTCCAAACCCTGCTGCACTGGCAAAATTCGGTGCTAGGACCACAATTGGTGCGCATAAATAAAGGGTTGAAAGGAATCTTTTGGAGAACAAAGGCTTTGTCATATTCCAGCATTACATCCTATATTTGGTCAGATTCTATTTGCGTTTAGATTAAAGGAATCCACAAGAGAATTTAGACATTAATATAAATAATATGGCAATGCTATGAACGAACGCACGATCAATGCAAGCTGGATTACACAGCGCCCAATTGCCCACCGGGCACTGCATGACGAGGCCAATGGCATATTGGAAAATAGTCGCTCCGCGGTATTGGCTGCAGTGAATGCTGGCTATCACATTGAAATTGACCTTCAACTCTCAGTCGACCGTGTGCCGATGGTATTTCACGATTATACTTTGGAGCGCATGACCTCAGCCACAGGAGAATTGCGCGATAGAACTGCCGCCGAGTTGCAAAGCTTAAGGCTCAAAAATTCACAGGATACCATTTGGCCCCTCAGCGAATTACTCGAAATTGTAGCTGGCAAGGTCGGACTGATTATCGAACTGAAAGGACGCGCCGGAGCCGATGAAGGGTTCATCCAATCGGTTGCCGCCGCATTGAAGGGGTATCAGGGCAACGTCGCGATTATGTCATTCAATCATTGGCTATTGGCTGATGCCAACCAATTTGCACCGGAGCTGATATTGGGCCAGACGGCCAAAGGCAATGACGATTTATACAAAATCCATGAAGAGACACGACTTGCCTATAATGTGGATTTTGTTTCCTATAAATTCGCTGATCTCGATTGCAAATTCGTTCGAGAGACAAATGCCAGAGATATGCCTCTGATATGCTGGACTATTAAGTCACAAAAAGATGCCAATGTAGCTTATGAAAAAACCGATCAAATTACATTCGAAGGCTTCACTCCTGAAGATTTAGGCTCGACGGGTGACATGGCCCGATGATAGGTTAAGCGATGGCTGCGGAATATCAGATACGGGTTCTATCTTCGCTTGATCAAATCGAGCCGGATCAATGGAACAGACTGCCCC
>JAESSK010000166.1 GCA_016764155.1 Rhizobiaceae bacterium | reverse complement strand
GATTTCATTGGCAGACTTTGCGACCCGGTGATTGTGATGGCGCAGGGAAGCGTCTTAGCGCAAGGAACCGCCGAAGAAGTGCGTAATAATGAAGAAGTGATTGAAGCCTATCTCGGCCATGGTCTGAAGAACGATCCGGGCAAGCCGGGAGGCACATCATGAGTTTTCTTATGGGCGAAGATCTTGTGGGCGGCTATGGCGGCGCGGATATTCTGCGCGGATGTACCGTTGGCGTTGAAAAGGGTGAGATTGCCGTGATTGTCGGCCCGAACGGGGCTGGAAAATCCACAGCGATGAAAGCCCTGCTTGGCATGCTTGATCTTCGAGAAGGCACCATTACGTTGGACGGTGAAGATATCACCAACCTTTCTCCTCAGGCTCGCGTTGCCAAGGGCATGGCTTTTGTACCGCAAACTGACAATGTGTTTGTAACGATGACGGTGGAAGAAAATCTGGAGATGGGCGCGTTTCTTCGTGACGATGATATTTCCGAAACGCTGGCGCAGATTTACGAATTGTTTCCAGCGCTAAAAGAAAAACGCTTTCAAAATGCCGGCGAACTTTCCGGTGGTCAGCGCCAGCAGGTGGCCGTGGGCCGTGCGCTGATGACCCAGCCCACCGTTTTGATGCTGGATGAACCCACTGCCGGAGTTTCCCCGATCGTGATGGATGAATTATTCGACCGGATCATCGAAGTACGCAATACGGGCGTGGCGGTTTTAATGGTGGAACAAAACGCCCGTCAGGCGCTTTCCATTGCCGATAAGGGCTATGTGCTGGTTTCCGGTGAAAACAGACGCTCAGGCACCGGGGCAGAGCTGCTTGCCAATCCCGAAGTGCGCAAATCATTCTTGGGAGGATAATCGAATGGACTATTTAACAGATATCCTCAATGTCATCGTGTTGTTCTCAAACTTTGTTTTGATACCGGGCATGGTCTACGGCTCGCAACTGGCGCTGGGTGCGCTGGGGGTGACACTGGTTTTTGCAATCTTACGTTTTTCCAATATTGCTTATGGGGAAACCATGGCGTTCGGTGCCATGGTTACGGTATTGGTCACGTGGTGGCTGCAGTCGGTAGGCGTTTCGCTGGGGCCGCTCCCCACCGCATTGCTAGCCCTGCCGGTGGGAATATTGGTCACGGCGGGCTTTTGTCTGCTGACCGATAAANTGGTTTACCAATATTACCGCAAATCCAAAGCGCCAAACATCACCTTGTTGATGGCCTCGGTCGGCGTGATGTTCATGATGAACGGCATTGTGCGCTTCATTATCGGACCGGATGATCAGCGCTTTGCTGATGGCGCACGCTTTATAATGAAAGCGCGNGAATTCAAAAAAATGACCGGGCTGGANGAAGGTCTNGCNATNAAAACTTCGCANGTTNTGACCGTGGTNGTGGTNATTGTTCTGGTGGCGATGGTATTCTGGTTCCTGCAANAAACCAAAATCGGTAAATCCATGCGGGCCTATTCCGACAATGAAGACCTGGCGCTTTTATCNGGTGTNGATCCGGAAAAAGTTGTCCGCGTCACATGGATATTAACAGCAGCGCTCGCCACCATTGCGGGCGTGCTTTACGGTCTGGATAAGAGTTTTAAGCCGTTCATCTATTTCCAATTGCTGCTGCCGATTTATGCTGCTGCCATCGTCGGCGGGCTGGGAAAACCCCNCGGGGCGATTGTTGGNGGNTTCATNATNGCTTTTTCNGAAGCNTTNATCACCTATGCCTATAAGAAATTCCTGACNTATCTGGTGCCCGAAAGCTGGGCCCCTGACAGTTTGATGCAATTCCTTTCTACGGATTATAAATTNGCCGTNTCCTTCATGATCCTNGTNNTGGTGCTGTTGATAAGACCGACCGGAATTTTTAAGGGGAAAATCGTATGAATAACACCCTTCGTGCCACAGCGGCCTTTGCAATCATGGCAGNCTTACTGATGATTGTTGGATTTCAGCAATCATGGTCCGTTTCCCTCTCGCTGCTCAATCTTTGTTTAATATCGGCNGTTATGGCGCTGGGAGTGAATATTCAGTGGGGCTATGCGGGCCTTCTAAATCTNGGCGTTATGGGTTTTGCAGCCCTTGGGGGAGCTGCNGCNCTCCTNGTTTCTCAACCGATTGTTATGGGCGCATGGGTGGCGGGTGGCAGCAATATCGCCATAACGGCNGTTCTGTTCATCGCCTATATCGCCCTGATGATNTTTCTTGCACGGCGTTTGCGCGGGCATAAATCCCGCACGCTTATTCTGATTGTTGTCGGGTTCATCGGCTTTCTTATTGTTCGACATTTTTACGAGCCTGCAGTGCTGGCAATCGAGAGTTTTGAATCTTCCAAAACCGGTTATCTGGGCGGGCTTGGTCTGCCAATTTTATTCTCATGGGTTGTCGGCGGTGCATTTGCAGCANGTGCTGCATGGCTGATCGGCAAGGTGGCTTTGGGCCTGCGCGCTGATTATCTGGCGNTTGCCACCCTCGGCATATCTGAAATTGTCGTTGCCATGCTCAAGAACGAGGATTGGCTCACCAGAGGCGTTAAAAATGTTTCCGGCCTGAAGCGGCCTGTACCCTATGAACTCGATTTGCAACAAACAGACTGGTTTATCAAATGGGTCGAACAATTTCGTGCGGATTCACTCATGGGTCTTGGGACAAAAGAATATGCTGCAACCTTGCACAAATTTGTCATTGAAGGCTCAAGCGTCTTCGTCAAACTTTGCTATACGGGGCTGTTTGCTTCTGTATTGGTGATTATTCTTTGTCTGTGTGTGCTGGCACTCGATTCCCCATGGGGCCGCATGGTTCGCGCCATCCGCGACAATGAAGAAGCTGCCGAAGCCATGGGCAAGAATGTCACTGGTCGCCATTTGCAGATATTTATTCTGGGCTCTGCCGTTGTCGGCATTGCTGGTGCCATGCTGACCACTCTTGATGGTCAATTCACGCCGAGCACCTATAACCCGCTACGCTTCACCTTCTTAATCTGGGTGATGGTGATTGTGGGCGGTTCCGGCAACAACCTAGGCGCAGTCATTGGTGGGTTTTTGATCTGGTTCGTATGGATTGAGGCAGAACCTGTTGGCGTCTGGCTGATTGACAAGGGAACCGCATGGATGGGCAGTGATAGCCCTATCCGCGAACATTTGATGGATAGCGCCCAATATATGCGCGTGATGGTGATGGGGGGCGTGTTGCTTTTGGTGATGCGATTCAGTCCTGGGGGGATATTACCGGAGCAAATCAACCGGAAATGATGGGTTATTCTTTCTCACGGCGCATCCTCGTTTCACTCGGGCCTGCGCATGCGCGGCGCAACTAGCGCCGGGCGGCTCTTCGCCGCCTTGGCGTATCATAAATGGCGCAAATCAACCGGAAATGATGGGTGCGCCCCATTTTTACCGATTAACCCAATTATTCAAAATTTACCAAATTTCTTGCATCCAAAAGAAAAAAGTGCGTGGATGCTTTCAAATTAAATACAGGGAGAACAAAAATGAAAAAACTATTACTAGCAACTACCATTCTGGCAACTATGGGCACAGCAGCTCTTGCCGCAGATATTAAACTTGGGATTATCGTTGGCTTTACTGGCCCGATTGAATCTTTGACACCAGGCATGGCCGATGGCGCCGAGCTTGCATGGAAAGAAGCTTCCGATTCAGGCCTATTG
>JAESSK010000165.1 GCA_016764155.1 Rhizobiaceae bacterium | reverse complement strand
AATGGTGGTCAGCGGTTTTGCTGTCAATTTCCCGGTAATCCAGATCGGATCATACATTTTGTCCAGTGCGATACCCTTGATTTTAGAGACGTATATAATCTGATTTCCCGGCGGGGAGGGAACGTGGATGCACGCCCCCACATAAGGAACGAGCAGAAATTCAACGACGTTTTCTCCGTCTATTTCCAAAGGTGTAATGAAGCCTGGAATGCGGACTATTTTGCCATTGAGATCGGAACGAATGGAAACACCTTGAGGCTGTGAATAACGTTGGACTTCATAGAGGTCGATCATCTCCGCATATTCGTCGTCATTGCCTTCAAAGTCTTCGCGCCTCGGTGTGCCAATGGTCGGGCTGTTGCCGGGGACGGAAAGGATTTTCCCTTTGCCCTCTTTGGGTATCAAATCTTCCCAATCAAGCGTTAAAGGTTCAGCCCGTGTGGGCGCTGCCATCGTAAATGATGCAAGCATCAATGCGAGGAAACCGGCAATAAATATTCTCATTCTATATGCTCCCTTAATCCTATTGATAAATTCATGACCTGACCGTCAAACCATCTGATACGGACATGCGATAAGCGCGAAGTGCGGGAATAATACCGGCCAATATACCGCCCAATATGATGATCACGAGATATGTAATTTCCTGTTGTCCCGGCGCTTCAAATTGAATGTATAGCCCTGTCGCTTTTTCAATCCATTGCCATGTGAGCTCGAGCAAGCCGTAGAGTATAGACACGCCAACGACCACGCCACCAATTGCCAATGCAGCCGCTTCAGCAACAAACAGCGCAAAGATTTGTAGCGGCCTAGCGCCAATGGCTCTCAAAATTGCCATCTCTCGTCGGCGCTCATTAAGTGTGCCTAATATGGAAATGATCATGCCTAAAAATGCTGTAAAAACTACCATCGTGGATATCACAATCAAGGCCATTTCTGCATTGCCGATAATGGCCCAAAGCTGGGCAAAGGCAACGCCGGGCAGGATGGCGGTTACTGGTTCTTCCCGGTAATTATTGATGTAGCGTTGTAGCGAGAATATCCCTATTTTCGATTTTAGTCCGATATAGGCTGCCGTCACGATTTTGGGCGCAAGGTCCATTTTTCGAACCTGATCGGCGCTGATGATATTTTCTCCACGCGGCGCGCTTCCTGATTGCCAACCCACATGAATGGCTTCAATCGCCTCAAGCGAAATATGCACCGTGCGGTCTACCGGCGTGCCGGTTGGTTCAAGAATTCCCGAAACTTGAAATGGTTTGTCATCGTGAGAAGCGCCAAAGGAAACATTACCCGTGCCATGGGCAACACTAATGGATGCGCCAACTTTATAGCCAAGTTGTTTCGCCACCTCAGAGCCGATCACCGCGTCGAACAGATCATCAAAGGCCACGCCTCCCGTAAAACCCAACGGGACATTCCTTCGATATTTATACCGAGTAAAATAATCCTTAGTTGTTCCCATTACCCGGAATCCGCGATGTGAATCACCAAGGGAAATGGGAACCAACCATTTTACTTCCTTCTGGCGTTTAATATCTTCAAGGGTTTCAACCGAGATATTATTCGTTGCATTGCCAATTCGAAAAACCGAATAAAGCAGGAGTTGAACATCGCCCGCCCGTGCGCCGACAATTAGATCAGTGCCGGAAATTGTGTTGATGAAGCTGGTACGAGCGCCGACACGAACCTTCTCAACTCCCAATAAAAGCACTACCGATAAGGCGATGGAAAGGATGGTCAGGATTGCGGTCAAACGGCGATTCAACAGGCTTTGCCGTGCCAGACGAAAAATGATCATGGGTGCTGCCCCACTTTGTCGATGTGGCAGATATCTTCCAGATTTATCACCCGGTCGAACCGCTCCGCCAAACGTAAATCATGGCTGACCATTAACAGGCTGGCTTGAGTGCGAGCCTTTTCCGCAAACAGTAATTCCATAAAGTCCGCTTGCCGTCCTTCATCCAGAGAGGACGTCGGTTCATCGGCAATAATGATTTCCGGTGCGCCAATGAACGCACGTGCTGCGGCAACCCGTTGTTGTTGACCAACACTGAGATCACTGGTTTTTTGTCGATCAATTTGCTCAAGTCCAAGGCTTGCTAAAATGCGTCTGGCTTCTGCTTGGCGTGTCTGTGCCAAATTTCCGGCCTGTTGCTGGCGTTTTTTTGAAAAATGCAAGGGGATGAGCACATTATCCAGAATGGATAGATAGGGCAGCAGGTTGAACATTTGAAAGATGACGCCAAAATGATCGGCGCGAAAACGATCACGTGCCGATCCCGATAACTGGCTAAAGGGTTGTTCCAAAACAGTTATGCTTCCACTATTTGGAACCAGCGTCCCGCATATCAACCCGAGCAAAGTCGATTTGCCACTGCCCGATGGTCCGGTCAATAAAACGCTCTCGCCCTTTGCCAGTTCGAACCGTTCAATCTTTAGACTGAACGAACCGGGCTTTGGGCTCCAGGAAAAAGTGGTGTCTTCCAACAAGATTGCTGACATGGAATTCAATTTGTAATTGGAACAACAATGGATGAAAGATCGATGCTCTTTTCATCCCGCATAATTTCCAGCGCTATTTGCCCGTTGTTCGATACAGCTTCCACTTCCAGTTCTTTTGCCTCGGGAAACAGGTCAAAGAATTTCAGACCCAGATTAGCGAGTGACTGCGGGGATGTGCAGGTGAGGGAATAGCTCACATGAAATTCCGCGTGCCCTTCTTCTTCGCCGTCATGATCATCATGTTTCTCACCTTCGTGCTCTTCCTCATGTTCCGTTTCAAACGCTGCCTCACTGGCAGTAACGGAGCATCCGGCAGCTGTTGGGAAATCAAATATTTTCATTGGATCACCGAGCATAGAAAGCGCAGATTGAATGCTCTTTTTCTGATCATCATTTTCCGCTTCATGTTCGAACCCCACGATATCGGACCCCGGAGCTTCAAGTTCAAATTGCAGGAGATTGCCATCAAGAGCAATTTTCAACTGGCTGACTCCGTGCTCATGCGCATCGTGCTGGCGCTCAGTCTGGGCAGCCAGTGTTGCAGGAAAAAGGAGGGTGAGGGCGGATGCAATAACAAGATACTTTTTNGCAGACATTTCTAAAATTCCTTTTNTNAAAAATTGNTAAATTTAAATNNTGTCAGGCGTCAGAACATTCAGGGCAGAGGNCAACCAGTTCAACCAAACCATAATCGAGTTTGAACTGGCTCTGTTTTGCGGTTTTTGAAATCAGTGCCGAAATCGCATCGTTGGCAAGTTCTGCCACCCGTTTGCAGGATGAACAAAAGAGCAATTGCGGATTATGGCATTCATCCTCAGTGGTGCAGGCCACATAGGCATTGATCGATTGAACNCGGTGNACCAACCCCAACTCCATAAGCGTATCGAGTGCGCGGTAGACCTGAACCGGTTGTAGGCGCTTGCCGTTTTCCGCCATGCGTTCAACGATCTCATAAGCGCTCGCTGCCCGGTGGTTTTGTAGAAGCGCCTCCAAAACCCGCACCTGATTNGCCCCGAATTTCTTNCCNGCATCTTCTGCNANNTTGAACGCACGCGTCTTTGCGCTTTCGATGCAGGCTTTGTGTTGATGTCCGGTGGTGGGGAAAAGACTGGGCATAAGGTAACTCCGGCTTATCGGTTGATATTTGTGAATGGAGATATCCTTAAGGGCTGCAAATAATCGTGTCAACAAATTTGTAATATAATTACATTACAAAAATGTGACAGTTATTTTTACCCATCTATCAACGCGCGGGCGTCCCCAACCGCATGAGAAATGCGCTGGTAAAAAAACAGCACGCGCCAAGCAGGGTGAAGAGCGTTGCAAAAGTGGCATATGCCGTAGGAGTGGGAACTGGCATGATAAAGGAAAAAGCCGCCGAGAGCAGAAAAGCGACACAACCCAGAAAATTGATGACACCCATCCACCAGTCGATGTTTTGAAAATTCCAACACCACCATTTATTGCAAAGGTTTTTCATAGCCAAAATTCCCGATATCAGGAACAGGATGGAACCCAGAATATTCGGTGTCCAGACCAGCAAATCTTGCTCAATCCAACCCAGATTAAAGAATGCATCAAACGTATTCATGTTGAACATCAGCGTGCCGATAAACTGGTTCAGGGCTGAATAGAAAGCGATTTTGTTGCCGCTAATTGATTGGTGAAACTGGCAATAGGCAGCGGAGGTGAAAAAGAGGGAGCCGACGAAGAAAACGCCATCGAGGGTGAGCTCATGTTCAACGGCACCCAGATACAACAGGCAGCCCAACGCAAATAGTGCCGAGCCAATCATGAAGAGGGTGGCAACCCACCAGGTCAGTTGTCTCGGCCCCAACACCCATAGGCGATAGGGCCTCTCAGCCATGTTTAAAGCCGCCGCCTTCTTCTTCCGTGAGCGGTGTCGCAACAGGATGACTTTCGAGGTGAGTTAAAGCACGTTTGCAATCTTCAAGCAGCAAATCTGCCATGTCCTGGCTAAATCCATGACGCACCAAAATACGCTGGATAACCAAATCCTCGCGGTTTGGCGGTAGCGCATAAGCAGGCACTTGCCAGCCCCGAGTTTTCAGACGGTCAGCAAAATCATAGAGATTGAAGCTATGTTCAACGCCTTCTTTGAGTTTCCAGCTGAGGGCAGGAATACCATCACTGCCATCATAGATAATTTCGAAAGGGCCCAGATCGCCAATACTTTTCGCTAGATATAAAGCGATGTCCCGGCAGGTAGAATGAATGCGGTAATAGCCCTCTTTGCCAAGGCGCAGAAAATTATAATATTGCGCAATAACCTGACTGCCCGGGCGGGAAAAATTAAGTGCAAAATCAACCATATCGCCGCCGAGATAGTTTACCCGAAAAATTAGATCTTCCGGCAAATCTTCTTTATTGTGCCAAAGTATCCAGCCAACACCAAGCGGNGCCAANCCAAATTTATGACCCGATGCGTTGATNGATTTNACCCGGGGCANNCGAAAATCCCANACCAGTTCCGGTTGCAGGAAGGGCGCAAGAAANCCGCCGCTAGCCCCATCNACATGGATGGGTATATTCAAACCTGTATCGCTTTCGAGTTTATCNAGCGCATCGCTNACTTCTTTTACCGGTTCANACTGNCCNGTAAANGTNACGCCAAGCGTCGGCACAACACCGATGGTATTCTCATCACAACGCTCAATCACNTCTTCTGCATTCATNATATAGCGGTCATTTTCCATGGGGATTTCNCGCAGTTCCACGCCCCAATAACGGCAGAACTTATGCCAGCAAACCTGCACTGGTCCGGTGACCAAATTGGGTTTGTCTATGGTCTTTCCCTGCGCTTCTTGCCGCGCACGCCAATTCCACAACAACGCCATGCCGCCTAACATCGCAGCCTCGCTTGAACCTGTGGTTGATGTTCCTGTGGCGTTTTCAGAATCCGGAGANTTCCATAAATCAGCCAGAATGTGGACGCATCGTTTTTCAATTTCNGCGGTTTGCGGATACTCATCTTTATCNACCAGGTTTTTNTCGACAGTGAGCGTCATCAAATCGAGGACTTCCGGTTCCAGCCATGTCTGGCAGAATGTCGCAAGGTTCTGGCGGGAATTACCATCAAGCAAAAGTTCGTCAGCAACCAGACGGTGGATAATTCGGGGGTTATGCTCCTGATCCGGCATCTTGTATTTTGGCAATCTCACCGAGGCATCTAGAGACGCAAAAATATCATCATCAAGGCGTTTTCCAACGGAATTCTTATCGTGCAGCATTGCGAATTATTTCCTCTTTTTGATGTATCAGAAACATTTTCCGGGGATGAATTTAATATTACTATGTCGTTATCATCTTTTGCTGTTTGTATATATCACCGGTGAATGTTAATCGACACAAAATGTCCTGACCCTAGATAGGGTTTTACTTATATTGATGGAGACCAGTTATTCGTTTTTCAACGCTTTTTCTTGTTCTGGCTGTTCTGATACTCACATCCTGCGTGACTGTGAGGCGGGCACTGCTACCCTCTGAATTGGTGGCACAGGAAGATGTTGCTGGTATCGAGAGCAAGAAAATTCGTATTTGGGGTGATGCAACCCGCGCGGAGCTGGCCGCAAACCTTGCAGCAAACACCAACCAAATTGGCCGTCTGGAGAGTAGCAATCGCTCAGATCAAGAGAGTTATTTGGTTCTTTCCGGCGGTGGACAAAATGGTGCCTTTGGCGCGGGGCTGCTAAATGGTTGGACCAAAGCAGGAACCCGGCCAGATTTCAGGATTGTGACCGGTGTGAGCACCGGCGCGCTGATTGCTCCCTTTGCATATTTAGGGCCAAGTTATGATGCAATAATCAAAGAATTTTACACGACGCATTCAACCAAAGACATTGTGAAGTACCGGGTAGCTTCGGGGGTGCTCGGCGGGGTATCTGTCGGGGATTCAAAGCCGCTAGCCGGTTTGATCGCCAAATATATTACCCGTGACACGCTTCGAGAAATAGCTGCGGAGCATCAAAAAGGGCGCTATCTTCTTGTTGGAACTACCAATCTTGATGCCGGAAGGCCGGTCATCTGGAACATGGGAGAGATCGCGCAAGTAGGCGACGACCGGGCACTAAAATTATTTCGTTCGGTCATTTTGGCGTCAGCATCAATCCCCGGCGCTTTTCCGCCGGTGATGATTGATGTGAGCGCAGATGGTAAACTGGGGCAAGAGATGCATGTGGATGGGGGGACAACGGACAATGCCATATTGGTGCCGTTCCACATTAATCTGAAAGATCTGTATAAACGGTTCAAATGGAAGCCGAAGCGTAAGGTCTATGTAATCATCAACTCGACTTTGTCCCCAAGAAGAAAAAGAGTGAAAGCCGGCACATTCAGCATTGCCGCTAGGTCAATCAATACACTCATCAAACGACTGACCATTAGCGATACCCAACGCCTTTACGATTTTGCCCAGCGTAATGAAATTCAGTTCTATCTGGCGGGTATTCCTATCCAGTATAACGAAAAATCCAAGGAATTGTTCGACAAGGCCTACATGAAAAAGCTTTTTTCCTACGGCTATAATTTGGCAAAGAGCGGATATAAATGGGGCAGAAAGCCGCCAGATACGTGAT
This sequence comes from Rhizobiaceae bacterium, assembly GCA_016764155.1. Taxonomy (GTDB): domain Bacteria; phylum Pseudomonadota; class Alphaproteobacteria; order Rhizobiales; family Rhizobiaceae. Next base: position 6,282 of record JAESSK010000165.1, on the reverse strand, counting down.
TTTGATCCAGTTAGGAACTTTTGCGAAAGATTGCCCAAAATATTCGCAAAATTGCCAACCCGGAAATCACTGCCAAGATAGGGTATATTGCCAAAAGGTCGATCCGGATATTGCAGTCTTGATCACAAAACAAGCCCGCCCAAATTCCAAGTTCATAAATTGAGTAAACCGTCCAAAGAAGCGCCGCGGTCAGAACGAACTTCAACCGAAAGGGGGAGTATAGCAGAAAGAAAATCACTGCCGGTACGAGAGCTATCCAAGGTTGCTCAATAAAAACAGCAAACAGGTCATAAAACATTGGCTGGCCTTTTGGCGTGTAATTTCACGTCATCTGATAATCGACAAGATTACTTTTTACGAAAATCAGTTATCTTGTTGATGGTCGGTTTCTTGCGGTCCATCAGGCATTTTCCTGCGACTTGCAAATCATCCCAATCGATAATCCAATAGGCATAAAAGCTACTGTCATCATAACCGCCAAGATGTACCGAAACACCGGCATTGGGAATGTTTTTGAATTCGTCCATCTGCCAAACAGCATCATGGCAAGCCTTCATTTGCACATCGAACTCGCCAGCAAATGATGGGTTACTAATCAGGCAAGTTGCACAGAGTATTGATGCGGGAATAATTCTATATGACATGATCGCCTCCTCGCGCATTACATAAAATCTTACCGAAGGTTATGTCAGTTTCTGAGGTATTAAAAGACGGAATGTCAGTATTTATTCAATTATTATTGCAAACAACACTACGTTGAAATGCAGAATTAGCGGCCCATCCAGCCTCCGTCGACGGTCATGACTGTGCCATGAACATAGTTCGAGGCAGCAGATGCAAGGAACACAACGGCTCCGGCAAAGTCTTCGGGCTGTCCCCAGCGACCTGCAGGAATACGTTCGAGAATGGATTTGGAACGCTCCGCGTCAGTCCTCAGGGCCTCTGTGTTATCGGTCGCAACATAGCCGGGGGCAATCGCGTTTACATTGACGCCTAAGGACGCCCATTCATTTGCCAGTGCCTTGGTNANTTGGCCNATAGCCCCNTTNGANGCNGCNTAGCCGGGNACGNTGATCCCGCCCTGANANGTGAGNANNGANGCCGTGAANATNATNTTNCCGGAACCTCGNGCGATCATNGATCTGCCAATCTCGCGACTGAGCACGAATTGAGCAGAGACGTTCACCTCAATCACTTCGTCCCACAATGCATCCGCGTGTTCGGCTGCGGGTGCACGTCTAATTGTTCCCGCATTGTTGATCAAAATATCAATTGTCGGATTGTCGGAAAGGACTGTTTTTGCAAATTCAAGCAGGGCAGCGCGATCTGAAAAATCACACTGATAGGCAGTGAATTTCCGACCCAGTGCGGTAACTTCTTTTTCGATCTGGCTTCCGGTAATTTCCAGCGTAGCGCTGACTCCGATGATATCGGCACCGGCTTCCGCCAGAGCAATCGCCATGGCGCGGCCAAGCCCGCGCTTGCAACCAGTTACCAAAGCGGTTTTTCCGCTCAGATTGAATTTATCTAAAACGCTCATTTGAGTGCCTTTCTGTAGAACTATGTGATTAATTGCCACCTGGTGCAGGATAAAGCAACTCCGGCAACCACATGGAAAGTTGTGGCACAAAAGTCAGCAATAGCAAGACCGCAACCAGCGGAATCAGGAATGGAGCAGTTGCCGTCACGCAGCGCTCGAATGGCACGTCCGATACTTTGGCCAACACATATAATACCAGCCCCACCGGCGGGGTTAAAAGGCCGATCATCAAATTCAGGATCAGGATAATACCGAAGTGAACCGGGTCAACGCCCATGGTCACAGCAACCGGAAGAAGCACCGGCGTGAGGATGGTGATTGCCGCGATGGTTTCCATGAAGCAACCCACCACCAGAACGACCAGCATGATGATTAAAAGCACCGCGGTCCTGTTGTCCGTGAAGCTTAATAGTTCGGTTGCAAAAATCTGTGCGACCTGGTTGGCGGTTAAAATCCACGCAAAGATTGCTGATGCTGCAACGATCATCATGATCGATGCGGTGATTTCCACCGTATCGATAGAGACGCGCAGCAAGCGTTTTAGATCAAGCGAGCGATATACCACAAGCCCCAAAAACATTGAATAAGCGACCGCCGCAATCGCCGCTTCTGTTGGGGTGAAGATGCCGAACAAGATGCCGCCAACAATAATCATCGGTGTGAATAGCGGCAGGATCGCATGGCCGAATGACGTGATGAAATGGTTCCACCGGAAGCGGTCATCACGTGGGTAATTTCTGACTTTTGCAAAATACGTAACCATCAACATCAGCGAAAATGCCATGATCAGGCCGGGGATCAGGCCCGCTGCAAAGAGTTTCCCAATCGAGGTGTCTGCAATCACCCCGTAAACCACCAAGGGCAGAGAAGGGGGAATGATCGGACCGATGGTCGATGAGGCAGCAGTGATGCCGACGGAAAAATCGGTATCATAGCCAGCGTCCCGCATGGCTTTGATTTCGATATTCCCCAACCCGCCAGCATCCGCAACCGCCGCCCCCGACATGCCAGCGAATATTACGCTGGCACCCACATTCACATGTCCAAGACCGCCGTGCATCCAACCCACGGCAGCGCGTGCGAAGGTGAAAATTTTGGTGGTGATGCCGGAAGTGTTCATCAAATTTCCGGCCATGATAAAGAACGGTACGGCGATCAACGGAAAGGAATTAATGCCATTCACCATATTATGAAGCACCACCACCGGTGGCAGGCCGTCAATCAGGATAAAGACCAGAGAGGCCGTTCCCAGTGCAACAGCGATTGGTGCACCGGCAATCAGCAGTGCAAACAAAATAAAGAATAAAAGAAACAGGGCCATTTTTGCTCACAGGTCAGTCAGAAATTTCGTTGTGGGAATGCTCTTCCAGCTCGCGCAGAACATCATCCGGCGATTGGCGAATTTTATGGATCAGCCATGAAAGAGAATAGAAGGCCATGACGGCCAGAGAGATGGAAACACACCAGTATAAAAGGCTTTTTGGAATTTCGATCGAAGCCATTTTGGTACGGGTCTTCAGCGCCAGAATTACCGCCAGATAAGCCAGGTATCCATAGAATACCGTGGAAAGGAGTTCCATCGCAACGGCCAGGGCCTTGCCCGTTTTGGGCGATAAATAGCGGTAGAAAAACTCGAGAAATATATGGGTGCCTTTACGGGTCACTGAAATGGCACCGAAATAGGCAACAATAATCAGCACATAGCGGGCAATCTCTTCGGTCCAGGCAAGGCTGTCATTCAACACATAGCGCGTGAAGAATTGTAAGAATACGATGATAGCAAGGCCCCATAAAGCAATTAGGCCTGGCAGATCTATGAGCTTGAAATCGGAAACATCAACTTCAGGATCGGTGAAAACAATTTCAGAGCGCGCCTCATCAGCGCGCTCTTTGTTTTGGTTGGATTGGTTCGTCATAATATTTTGATATGAGCTAGATCAAAGTTTTCCAAGACGTTCGAAGTGATCCATTGTGTAGGGAACACCATCGGCAGTCAGCTTTGGTTTCACAGCATCCTGAAATGGTTTTTTGTCCACTTCATTGACGGTGATACCCTGATCACGGAACCATGAAATCAGATCGACTTCAGACTGGTTGATTTCTTTAGATACTTTCAACGCAGCGTCATTTAGGATTTCCTGAACAACCGCTTTGTCGTCACCGATGCGGGCCAAGGCATCGTCTGATGCAATGATCAACAGAGAATTCAAAATATGACCTGTGAGGTTGATATGGGTTTGAACCTCATAGAATTTTTTGAACTTGATGGTTGGCAAAGGATTTTCCTGTGCATCCACCACGCCCTGTTGCAGAGCCAGATAAACTTCCGAGAAAGCCATTGGTGTTGGGTTTGCGCCCACAGCATTTGGGAACATCAGCATTACCGGTGAATTAGGTACGCGGATNTTCAAGCCCTTCATATCNGCNGGCGTTAGGATAGGCTTGTTTGAAGTCACATGNCGCTGACCGTAATANACNAGNCCCATAACCTGATTGCCTGTGGCATCATGATATCCAGCGGANAGTTCNTTGAACANATCGCTGGTGCGATAAGAGAGCCAATGGTCATAGCCGCGCATAATGAACGGATAATCGGAAATAGCGATTGGACCGTAATAACGNTCAACAAAACTTGGGCCGGTNTAGATAATGTCTACAGCGCCAATGCCAAGGCCTTCATTGATTTCAACTTCCTTGCCCAATGAAGAGGCAGGGAAAACTTTGAGTTCAACGCGACCATCGGTGCGTTTTAAAATCTCTGAGGCAGCCCATTCGGCGGTCACGTGATAGGCCGAACCTGATTCGTATACATGGGCCCATTTTAGCGTTTCAGCAGCATAAGCAGATGATGCGCCAGCCATTGCGATGACGCCTGCGGCAATTGCAGTTGTGATGTTTTTAATATTCATGTCTTCCTCCCAGAATGCCCGATCTTTGCCGAGCGCCTTGTTATGACGCCCTCTTCCGGTGGAGATGGNAAAATTGANGCCTACTAATATATCTTGTATATCAGTTATATTACGATGACAAGCGTTGCTTTACGCAAGGCTGGATTTCGGTTAATGCAGTGAGGAGGGAAGCCCCCTATGTTGAACCCGGTGTTAAAATTGAATGGTAACTGGCTGATGGAAACAAGCTCTCCAAAAAGAGCTGCGCAAGCACCAAAAAAGAGAGCGCAAAACGCAGCGCCATCCGGTATTGCTCGTTTTCACGGGAATTCGGCNNCAACGCTTTCCGATGTTCAATATGAGAGANTGCATAGCGCCATTGTCTCCATGGACATGGTTCCCGGTACGCCGATTTCGGAAAAGATCATCGCGCTGGAACAAGGCATTAGCCGCACNCCAATTCGCGAAGCAATTCTCAGATTGACCAGAGAAAATCTGGTTGAGGTGGTCGCCAAATCCGGCACTTTTGTTGCGCGCATCCCTATTTCGGCACTGCCTGAAGCGTTAATTGCCCGGCGGGCGCTGGAGGGAATGACCGTTCGTTCAGCCACACAATGCGCAAGTCGAAGCCAAATACTGCAATTATATGCCTTGATTGAACGCCAGCGCGAAATGAATGAACGCGGCAATATCAAGGGGTTCCATCTGGCTGATGAGGATTTTCACGCCATGGTGGCAAGCATCGGAAAATTGCCGGGGCTTTGGAGATTGGCTCAACAGGTNAAACTACAGATCGACAGGTTTCGCCATTTGACCCTGCCTGAAGAGGGACGCATGGCGATGGTCGTGAAAGAGCACGCNGCNATTGTTGATGCAATCGAGCAAGGCGATGAAGATCGTGCCTGCAAAAATATGGAACTTCATCTNACAGGTCTGCANCACGATTTCGGCCACTGGCTCGAAACGCACCCTGAATATTTCATCCACGATATTGATCTGGATGACATCGCTCAAATCTGAGCTTGTTAAAAACCTATCTCGTAATTTTGGAATAACACATGACCATAAATATCCGTCAGGTCTCAAGCCCTGNAGAAACCAAAACATTTGATACTGCCCAATTGCGTGAAAATTATCTGGTGCAATCNATATTCCTTGAAGGTCAAATCACCATGACCTACAGCCATTTGGATCGCACNATTATTGGCGGCGCGATGCCGACNGACGCTCCGTTGCAGCTTTTATCAAACAAGCAAATTGGATCGCCTGAATTTCTGGATCGCCGCGAAATCGGCATCATCAATGTGGGCGGTAATGGTACGATCAAAGCCGGTGGCACATCCTATGAACTGGTACGCACCGATTGCCTCTATCTGCCAATGGCTACAAAAGATGTGAGCTTCGAAAGCGATAGCGCATCCGATCCGGCCAGATTTTATTTCATAAGCGCTCCGGCTCATCATGCCCATGAGCCAATGAAAATTACCGCCGACGATGCCAACCGCATCGAATTAGGCACCCAATCAGATGCCAATGTGCGTGTGCTGCGCCAATATATTCATCCCGATGTTTGTACCAGTTGCCAGCTTGTCATGGGCATCACCATGATCGAAGACGGCAGCATCTGGAACACCATGCCATGCCACACCCACGACAGGCGCTCCGAGGTTTATCTCTATTTCGATATGAAGGAAGAAACGCGGGTATTCCATTTTATGGGCGAAGCGGACGAGACCAGACATCTGGTGGTTGCCAATGAAGAGGCCATCCTTTCACCCGGTTGGTCCATTCATAGCGGTGCAGGAACCGGGCGCTACGGATTTATTTGGTCCAAGGCCGGTGACAATCAGGATT